>CAVHWJ010000222.1:0-2126 GCA_963639565.1 uncultured Prevotella sp.
ACGCCGTTCCTGTAAATGTTTCCCGTTCCTCCGCCGAACCTCACCGCGTCGGCGGTAACAAAGCCCTTGTCGTCGCTGGCGTTCGAGAGCACCACGCTGTTGCTTGCGGAGCATCCCTTTGAGAAATCGAATGTTCCGAGATAGACCCATGTTCCGCCGCCCATCTGCTGGTTCACGTTGAACACGGTCTTCACACCGCGGTGTATCACCGTATATTCCGCGTCGCTGACGCTTTTCGGCAGGGTGGGGTAGCTCACGTAGACGGCATACCTTCCGTCTTCGGGAATCAGCGGACGGTAAGAAATGCTCGTCGTGGGAGTCTTCGAGGCTTTCGTCTTCCTTGTCGTCCCCCACGTGAAAGGGTTTGCGCCGCCGTAGATGCTCTGTGTGCCGTCGGCGGAGAAGCCCAGCACCCCGGCGTCGGTCCATTTCTGTTCGTCGTTGTCCTCGAAATACGCCCCCTGCGCCTCGCCGTCGTTGTCCACTATCACCTCGTTCGGCTGCCAGTCCCTCTCCCTCGGCGTGAACACGGTGGCCCCGGCGTTCTGGAGCATCGGGATGAGATACGGCACGACGATGGTCTGCGTGAACAAGTCCTCCGTGGTGCAGAAAAGGTAGGGCCGCTGCCACTCCCACACGTTCTTCTGGTTGTTGAAATACCTGCCGTGGCTCGCCCACAGCGATATGTGGCGGTTCTGCAGTCCCCTCGACGGCTGCGACAGTGATGAGGCGTTGGTCACCCATTGCTTGCCGCGGTATTCGGTGTCGGCGTTCAGTGCCGCCGCCGCGCCCGGCTTTTCCGTCTTCACGGGCTTCGTCCCCGTGTACTTGTCCTTCACGGCAGTCTTGTGGCTTCCGCACGACGCGAGCGCCAACGCGATGCACGCCGCCTGTATCTTGTTTCTCGTCATTCCTTTTCCGTCAGTCTTTTTCGGGCGCGTTCCAATACACCGCGCGCCCCAAAATTTTCAGATTTCCCCCACGGAGAAATTCTCGGGTTTCTTTCCGCGGAAACCCTTGAAATAGCGTTTTATCTCCTTCATGTCGTCCTCAAGGTTTCCCGTGGGGATGAAGGTCTTGGTGCATACGATTTTCTTGTCGGCGTAGTCCACGCCATACAGCAGGATGGGCAGCTTGGCTTTCAGGGCGATAAAGTAAAAGCCCTTCTTCCACTCGTCCACGCGTTTCCTCGTCCCCTCGGGCGTTATGCAGAGCCTGAACGTCTTGCGCCTTTCCGCCGTCTGCGCCAGGTTGTCCGTCATGCTCGTGTGCTTGCTCCTGAACACGGGTATGCCCCCGATGCGGCGGAACAGCACCCCCAGTGGCCAGAAGAACCACTCCTTTTTCATCAGGAAATTGATGCTGAACCCCTCCGCCCTCATGTAGAGCTGCCCCAGGATGAAGTCCCAGTTGCTCGTGTGCGGGGCGAGACAGATGATGTATTTGTCGGGGTGCTCCTCGGTCACCTCCTTAGTCCACCCTAACCGCTTGTAGAGAAGCCAGCCGCAGAATTTGCTTGACATATTTAAATAGGTATAGGTTAATTGGCAATCTGGTCAATCAGTTCGCTCGTCTGCTCGTTGAATTTCCTCTTGAAGTCGGCGAAATACTTTTTCGCCGGCATCCCGGGTTCGATGTGCGAAACGCGGCAGATGAAATCCCTGTTCACCATGAGCACCGACTGGAACAGGGCTTTCATGTCCTCGTCCCGTTGGTCTGAATAAAGTGACTTTGCGACACACTCCGCCAGCATCTTGTAGAATATGAAGTTCACCTTTTTCTTGAGTTTCCTTTTGCTTGCCATTTCTTTTCTGTTTTAAGTTGTGGTTTGATTTTACGAATACAAATATAGGATTTTTTTTCGTCACTATGAAATTTTCACGAAAAAAACGGAGAAAGTTTAATTTAGAGCCGAATATTTTTTGAAATAAAAATAAAAATGTTAAATTTGCAGTGCTACTTAACGGCGTGGGGCGTTTCCGGCGTTTCCGCCAAGGCTAAAGGAAATTACTTTTCGAACTACATCTTTGGAAAAACTTAAAAAATAATATTATGGAAAAAAGCGCGTTTCAAAAGGCAAGGGATGCCTACAAGCCGACCCTGCCGAAAGGATTAAGGACGGCCGT
>CAVHWJ010000222.1:2364-4594 GCA_963639565.1 uncultured Prevotella sp.
TTCCTGCTCGGTCCGGGCGGACTAATCGACCACAAATATATCGAGATAACCGAGACCTTCATCAACGACTACCGCAACACCGGCGGCTTCGACATGATCGGTTCGGGAAGAACAAAGTTGGAGACGGAGGAGCAGTTCGAGAAGGGCTACGAAATCCTGAAATACCTCAACATAAAGTCGCTCGTGATAATCGGCGGCGACGACTCAAACACCAACGCCTGTGTGCTCGCCGAATATTTCAAGGCGAAGGGCTACGGAATACAGGTGATAGGCTGCCCCAAGACAATCGACGGCGACCTCAAGTCGGAGCAGATAGAGGCTTCGTTCGGCTTCGACACCGCAACGAAGGTGTATTCCGGACTTATCGGCAACATCGAGCGCGACTGCAATTCGGCGCGCAAATACTGGCACTTCATCAAGCTCATGGGACGCTCCGCCAGCCATATCGCCCTGGAGTGCGCCCTGCAGTGCCACCCCAACGTGTGCCTCATTTCCGAGGAGATACGCGAGAAGGACATGAGCCTTAACGAGATAGTGGACTATATCTGCGGCGTTATCGCATACAGGGCGGGCCGCGGCATGAACTACGGCGTGGTGCTCGTTCCCGAGGGACTTATCGAGTTCATCCCGGCAATCGGAAGGCTTATCGACGAGCTTAACGACCTGCTCGCGCTCCACGGCGACGAATACCGCTATCTCGACGCCGACGCGCAGAGGGAGTATATCATCAGCCACCTGAGCGAGAAGAACAGGACGACCTTCGAGACGCTCCCCGACGACGTGGCACACCAGCTGTCGCTCGACCGCGACCCCCACGGCAACGTTCAGGTGTCGCTCATCGAGACGGAAAAGCTCATTTCAACGATGTGCGCCGCACGCCTGGAGAAGTGGAAGAAGGAAGGCAAGTTCACAGGCAAGTTCTCCTCGCAGCACCATTTCTTCGGTTACGAGGGACGCTGCGCCGCGCCATCCAATTTCGACGCCAACTACTGCTACGCCCTCGGTTCCAGCGCGGCCCATCTCATCGCCAACGGCAAGACAGGCTACATGGCTACGGTGAGGAACACCACCGCGCCCATCGACGAGTGGAAAGCCGGCGGAGTGCCGCTCTCGTCGCTGCTCAACATGGAGCGTCGCAACGGCGAGATGAAGCCCGTGATACGCAAGGCTCTCGTGGACTTGGGCGGAAAGCCGTTCAAGGAGCTGCAGATGCACCGCGACGAGTGGTCAAAGGAAACGTCGTTCGTCTATCCCGGCCCGATACAGTATTGGGGACCCTCGGAGGTGTGCGACCGCACCACGATAACCCTCGCTCTTGAGCATCAGAAATAATTTACGTTTGAACAATAACAACAGGGGCTGCCGGACTTCTTATATCGTCCGGTAGCTCCTTTCTTTGGGAAGGATAACGACAATGGGAAACAACAGGGGCGGACGTAGAACCGTCAGGCGCAGGACTGCCGTTCGGCACCGCCGCATCCACAAGGCGTGGTGGATAGGCGGCATCCTGCTCGTGGCGGCGTATATCTGGGCGTTCTATTATTTCTTCGTCAGTCCTTTCGGCTTCCGCTGGCGCGCCCTCTACGGCGACGCCGACTATCCCGAGGGTTATGAAATCCGCGGCATCGACATCAGCCATTACCAGGGCGAGGTGGACTGGGACTTGCTCCAGAACGCGATGATAGAGAAAAGTCCCATCCGCTTCATCGTGATGAAGGCCACCGAGGGTTCTGACAACATCGACCCGGCTTTCGCCGAGAATTTCCGTCAGGCGCGCGAATACGGCTTCATCCGCGGTGCCTACCATTTCTGGAGCAACAAGTCGTCGGCGCGTTCCCAGGCGTATTTCTTCCTCAACAACGTGCCGCTGGAGGAGGGCGACCTGCCCCCTGTACTCGACGTGGAGCACAAGCCAGCCGACAAGTCGGTGGAGGATTTCCAGCGCGACATCCTCACGTGGCTGCACATCGTGGAAGACCGCTACCACGTGAAGCCCATCCTCTACACCTATTACAAGTTCAAGATGCAGAACCTGAGCAGTCCCGTCTTCGACGACTACCCCTATTGGATAGCCCACTACTACGTGAAGAAGGTGGAATACAAGGGCGAATGGAAATTCTGGCAGCACACCGACGCCGGCCGTCTCCCCGGCATCAAGGGCTACGTAGATTTCGACATCTACAACGGCAGCTTCTACGACCTGAAGAAACTCACGATACCGGGAGAGTGA
>CAVHWJ010000223.1:0-4573 GCA_963639565.1 uncultured Prevotella sp.
ATAGATAAAGGCGGCAGACACTATTCCGGGTCTCATTTTGGCACATAATGAGATTTTGCCCCATTTCAGGTCTCTTTTTGTCACATAAGCCGCCATTTTTAATACTTATGTTGTAGACATCTTTCATTCAGCCATACGGACCTCTATCTATATTTTCAATAGCTTCTTTTATTGAACCCTCTCTTTCCTTAGTGTTTTCCATATCCAAGAGATATTCGCTATAACGCTTTCCGTTTTTTTATTAAGGTGTACTCCATCTAGGAAGAATTGTAGCCGCCAAAGCCGTTCTGACCTCTTCCTGTGAAAGAAATCGTACACATCGAATCGTTGGAAAAGACTATTTTCTCGTTTGAAATTTTATAAGTGTCCGGGTTCTTGGCCAGTTCTTTCATTGTTTCATGCAGTTGTCTCTTGGCTTTGCGTTCCATGGAATTGCAGGAAGAAAACACCACTACAAGCGCAATGGTCAGCATTGATAATAGTTTCTTCTTAAGATCCTGTTTTAATGTTTGTTTTTCCATTTGTCGTATTTGCCGCCCTTGATTACCTCGAAGACGCGGTGTCTGCCGTCGAGGGACAGCGGATGGCCGTTCTCGTCGCAGATTTCACCCTTCTCGTTCTCCCAATGGGGGCGACGCACCTGTTTTACGACATTCAGAATATCGAGCCACGACCGGGCGTGCTCTTGCAGGGCGCGTATGTTCCTCGCGTTTTCAAGCGCCTCGATGAAGTCCCTGTATAGGTCTTCTTCCATGAAGATTTGCCCCATGTCGTAGAGGTAAGGGGCGTATTTCCGTCCGGCGTCGAAAACCTTGTCAATCATAACGTCGTAGTCGGTAATCCTGCCGAAGGCGGCTTCTTGGTAAAGTTCCGTGAGTTCATTGTCGAAAGCGTCCTGGTACTCCTTGGCAAGCTTTTCGAGTTCGTCTTTCGGCATTTTCTGGTAAATTTCAAGTCTCGGTTCCATATTAAAATCGGTTTTGGTTAATAATAAAGCTGAATAGTGTCGCTGCGCCGGCGTTGCCGCTGCCATGGTGTTTTTGGCTACTGGAAGAATTTGAGCACTTTCTTGTCGAGTTCCAGTTTCTCGTACACGTACCTCCTCGTCATTTCGATGTTAGGCACGTTGCCGTTCATGTGCCCTCATTATACCGCCTCTTCGCATACCGCCATTTCCGTGCCGTGGAACACCACGACAATCTTATGTAGGGTGGTGGTCTTAATGGCTGACTGCACCGTTTCCGTCCTGGCATAGCGGTTTACCTGATCGATTGCCTGTTTCCTCAGTTCCTCTACCTTTGTCTTCGGGTCTTTGCTCTTGGCGTATTTCAGTTCGATGATATACGAATGTTTCATGTCTGAGTATATGTCGAGAAGCGGCATCATAAATATGTCGGCGTAGCCCTCCTGTGTGTCGCTCTCGGATATGGGGCGATAAAAACGATTTTGGCAGGTCATTGCCAAAGTGAAGCCATGCACGAAATATTCGCCCTTCTGCTTGTCACGCTGCGAGGCGTAGCGGTGGATTGCGTCGGCGATGTACTGGAAATACTCTTTCCACTGTCCGCGGTAAGCAAGGCGGCTGCACAAGGGACTCATTTCGTAGTTCTCGAACGTAAGGTTGTTTTCCTTGTAGGTGTCGAGGAGATAGCGGAATATCTGCTCGCGCACGACCTCGTTGGGGATTACGAACTTAGTGTCGCCCTCGTGGGTTCCGGCAATAGTCACCATGCCGAAATAATACAGAAGACTTATGAAATTGTCGGGGTCGCCGATGTTCTCGGCAGGGAAGCCCGTCTTCAGCGTGCCTGTGATATATCCGTTGTTCACAAGATTTTGGATAACGCTTGCGTCGTGGGCGAACTCCTTGTCGCGGCGGATGAGCATACGCAGCTTGTTGTAATCCACGCGGATGTTCTCCTCAACCATATTGTCGGGAATTATACCCTTGCTGCGGATGTAGTTGTCAACAAAGTAAAGCACCATGTTTGAGTTGTACATCGTTGTTTTACCGTAGGCAGCCTTTGCGAAGCAGTAGTTGTCGTACCACGGTTTCATTATCTCTATCAGCTCGTCTACCGTATAGCTGTGGATGTCGCAGAAATCGGTGTAGTAAGTCAGCATTTCGCGAACCTCCTCCTCCGTGAAACCTGTCATCTCATTGAACTCATAGCTTAGGGTATAGTTAGTGCCGATATTGAAGCCGCTCGTAAGGTCATCCATCGTAACAGGACTTACGCCTGTGACGAAAACACGCTCTATCGAAGAATCGGTTCCCGACTTTATCGTATCGAAGAAATTACGCAGATAACCTGTGCCGTGTGTTTCGGAGCGGTATTCATCGAGACAATCAGGTTCGGCAAGAATCTTATTGGTGAAATGGTCATACTCGTCGATGAAGAGGTATATCTTCTGCCCCGACTTCCTGCACTCCGTACACAGGTAATCCAACTGGCCTACCGCCCCGTCCTTCGTGTTCATCTCTTCCTTTACACCGGCAGGGAGATACTGCGCATATACGTCGCAGAAGAAATTGAACGCCGTGTTGCAATGTTCGTCAAGTGCCTTACGGTAATTGTTGATTTCCGCATTGACAACGGCGAAGTTCAGCTGTATCACAAGGTATTTGTTGCGCTCCGGCGTCGGGTTGTCGCCGATGTAAAGCCCTTTGTAGAGCATATCGAAATTGTCCGCTTCATTAATGTCATAATAATGCTGGAGCATCGACATGGTGAGGCTCTTGCCGAAACGGCGAGGGCGGATGAAGAAGAAGAACTTGTTTGAACGCTCTATTTCCTCAATAAAACGTGTCTTGTCCACATAATAACAATCGTCGCACCTCACGGCCACGAAATTCATCATGCCGTAAGGGATTCTCTTGGGGTATCTCTTCATGTTGCCTGTATTCTCTGCCATAACCGTCAGTTTGTTGTCCGTTTTTCTGATTTTTAGCAAAGTTATCGCTTTTCCGTGAATGTTCAAAGGATTTCTTATTTGAACTTAGGTCGTCTTATGTCAAACTTCTGTATGTTGAAGTGCTTGCAGTGCGCTCCTTTCAGCCCTTATCATTGAAAAAGTGTGCAAAACTCCCTTCCTTATCATCGAAAAAGTGTGGCAATCCGTCCTTTTTATCATCGAAAAAGTGTTGAAATATCTTGTTTTTATCATCGAAAAAGTGTAGTTTTGTAGTCGAAATCGCTTAAAACGAGGTGTTTATGAAAAGGAAGATATATCGGCAACTTTTGCAGTGGAAAGAGAGCAAGGACAGGAAGCCGCTGATGCTGCTCGGTGCAAGGCAGGTGGGCAAGACATGGATAATGCGGCATTTCGGCGAACAGGAATACCGAAGCGTGGTGTATGTGAACTGCGACGACGAACCGAGGATGCAGCGGCTGTTTGAACTTGATTACGACATCGACCGGATATTGATGACGCTACAAGCCATTACCGGAGTGAAAGCCGTTCCGGGCGACACGCTGATTATCTTTGACGAGATACAGGAGACACGGCGAGGGCTGCACAGTCTGAAATACTTTGCCGAAAAAGCCCCTGAATATCACGTAATGGTGGCAGGGTCTCTGCTTGGCGTGACGCTCGGCAAGGGCGAGTCCTTTCCTGTGGGTAAGGTGGATATGCTTTCCATGTACCCCATGGACTATGGGGAGTTTCTTGAAGCCACGGGCAACGATGGGTGGACGGAAATACTGCGCTCCAAGGACTGGGACTTGATTGGCATGATGATGCCCAAAATGGTAGAGATGTTGCGGCAATACTACTATGTGGGCGGTATGCCAGGCGTGGTGAGCAAGTTTGTGGAGAACTCCGACTTGCGTCAGGTGCGCACACTTCAGCAGAACATCCTTGAAGCTTACGGCCGTGACATTTCAAAACACACCACAGGAGCGGAGTCGGCGAGAATACGCCAAGTGCTCGGTTCGCTCCCGGCACAGCTGGCAAAGGAAAACAAAAAATTCATTTACGGGGCGGTGAAGAAAGGCGGACGCGCAAAGGACTTTGAACTCGCGATACAATGGCTTCTTGACGCCGGTATAATATATAAGGTGAACCGTATCAGCGAACCGAAACTGCCGCTGAAGTTCAACGAGGATTTCGACGCATTCAAACTGTTCTTGCTCGACTGTGGACTGCTTGCCTGTATGGCTGATGCCCCTGCCGACCAGATGCTCGTGGGCGATAACGCATTCACAGAGTTCAAGGGGGCTTTTACCGAGCAGTTTGTGGCGCAGCAGCTAAAGACTCTCAACCTTACGCCTTACTACTGGAGCAACAGCAAGACCCCGGCGGAGATAGATTTCGTTGTTCAACACGGGGGCAGGGTCATCCCAGTTGAGGTAAAAGCCGAAGAAAACGTGCGTTCACGCTCTCTTGCGCAGTTTGTCAAAGACAATCCCGGTCTCAAAGGACTGCGCATCTCCATGAAGGGCTACGCCGACCAAGGATGGATGGAAAACATACCGCTTGTGGGTATCGGCACGTACTTTGGAAATGGGGACTAAGCAAAATTATGTTTGCCTTGCCGAAAAGTTGAACGTAATTTTTTAGAACACGCCCG
>CAVHWJ010000224.1:0-4566 GCA_963639565.1 uncultured Prevotella sp.
AATCTTTTATCCCATACAATTTCGTTATTTTTGTGGTCGGATTGTGGCGGTTACCCAAAGGGGATAAGCATACATTCAAAGCCAAGCAACCCGACAAAAAGACGAGAAAAGACATGGCACTTGCAATAAATATAGACGACTTGCTAAACAAGCAAAAGATAGAATCCAACCGCATAGAGTTCAAAAAAGGCTGGAATCCAGAGAGCATATACCACAGTATATGCGCTTTCGCCAATGACTTTGACGACATTGGCGGCGGTTATATCATAGTCGGCGTAAATACAGACGACAAAACAGGTATGGCAATACGCCCTGTCGAAGGTGTGCCGATAGATAAAATCGACAGGATATTGCAGGAAATGGTGAGCTACAACAACAAGATGTCACCTTATTATCTGCCTCGCACCTCAGTAGAAGAAATTGACGGCAAAAGGGTAATCGTAATCTGGTGTCCTGCCGGCAGTTACCGTCCGTATTCCGTTCCTGCCAATGTAACAGCCAAAGGAACAAAGGAATATTTCTATATTCGCAGCGGCACAAGCAGCATTGAGGCAAGAGGTGAGGCACTCGTCGAGCTGAGAGAACTTGCAAACCGTATTCCTTTTGACGAAAGAGGGAACAGTGAAATACAATTGGAAGACATTTCTCTGGTCTTGCTTCGTGACTATTTGGTCAAAGTGGGCAGTAAACTTGCAGATGATGTGGTAATGAAACCTCTGCCAATGATTCTTGATCAAATGGAACTTTACACTGGTCCCAAAGAAAACCGATTGCTCCGCAATGTAGCAGCCATGATGTTCTGCGAGAATCCGAGTAAGTTCTTTCCATATACGCAGATTGACGTTGTTACGTTTCCGAACGGGAAAATGTCAGACCCGAACAATTTTACGGAAATAACATTCAAGGGAAGCGTTCCGCAGATGATAAAGCAAACAATGGACTACATCAAAAGTCATGTTCTCAAGGAATATGTGCGCAAGATTACAGGCAGACAGGAAGCTGAACGCTTTTGGAACTACCCTTACGACGCAATCGAAGAAAGTGTCGTGAACTCAGTATATCACAGGGATTACTCGCAGCATGAACCTATCGAGATTACGATAGAACCAAGCGGCATATTTATACTCAACTGTCCTGGTCCGGACAGAAGCATCTCCCAAAAAGACATAGAAAAAGGCGATATGTTGAAAAGCCGACGCTATCGGAATCGCCGTTTGGGCGATTTTCTTAAAGAACTCGACTTGACGGAAGGTCGCTCTACCGGTGTTCCTACCATTCAGACAAAGTTAGCGGAAAACGGTTCACCACGCGCCACCTTTGAAACGACAGACGACCGTCTGACATTCTTGGTCACAATACCGGTACATGAAGGTTGTCCTGAAAGTTCGGAGACAGTTCAAGAAAGTTCGGAGACAGTTCAAGAAAGTTCGGAGAGAAAGCCAAAAAGTTCGGAGAGAAAGCCAAAAAGTTCGGAGACAAGTCAAGAAAGTTCGGAGACAGACCCGAAAAGTTCGGAGAGAAAGCCAAAAAGTTCGGAGAGGATCCTTGATTTAATAAAAAACGAACCCACAATATCAGCAGCCGAAATTGCAATGAAAATGGACATGACATCCAGAGGAGTGGAAAAACAAATAAAAAGACTTCGGGAGGCTGGCATCATTAAACGCAGGGGTGCCGATTTTGGAGGCTACTGGGAAATCACGACAAGCAATCAACAACTATAAAAACAAAAGCGCAGGACAATCTAAGTTCAACAGTGCCGAACATAAGTTCAACAGTGCTGAATATAAGTTCAACAGTGCTGAACATAACTTGAACGGTAAGGAAAGTAATTTCAGACAACATACACGTCACGAATGAAAATGAAATAAATGGACTGAGAGAATAGGTCAGCGAATATGTGCGACGTGTCGCACATATTTAGTGAGGATGACTTGTCGTGCATCCCCAAAACTAAATCACATCAGAGCATCAAACCTAAAAAAAATGAGAATACAAATCCTTATATTATTAGCGATATTGTTTGCAGGATGCACTTGTAACAGCGCAAAGAAAAATACAGAGGAACAATATTCTGACTCCTTGGTACTGGAGTACCTTAAACGCGATTCCTTGGATAATATCCAGTTTATGAACAAAACCGGGAAATGGCATGAGGCTCAAGACAGTTTTACGGTGGAATACAGGCAGAAGGTCAATGGATACAAGGTCAAGGCTGTGCTGAAACCTGATGACAGTGATTTCTTTGTACTCTCCGCAGATATTTACTTCGCAAAAAACGGGAAAACATTTATGCTTCACAGCAAGGATTTCGGCGACACTGTTTTTTGCAAAGGAAGAATGGACTACAATGATGAAAACACGAAAATCATGAAAATATACAACGGCAAAGTGGTAACGGCGGACTATAAAGCGGAAAGTGAAGACGGAGAAATTTTACTCAGAAACACGCCGTTTTTCTTTCAGGACATGGACTTTGACAATATCCCGGAACTAATCATCGTGCATAATAGCGAAGCCGTAAGATACGGCAACGGATATGATGTTTACCGCATAGTTGAGGGGACACCGGTTCTGATAGACTATCCGCCCTATTACGAAAAGAACAACAACGGCTTCGGAATGACTGATTATCCAGTATTTGATTTCAAAAAAAAGACTGTCACCTGTGAACGACCTGAAGGAGACCTCTATCGTGAATACCGTATTGTATATGGCATAAGCAAGAAGAAAGACGTGGTGGTGGTCAATGGCAGAAAGCACTATTTCAACAAGCTGGAGAAAAAGTCAGTCAAATATTACAAGTAAAGGCTGTCGCAAAAGTAGACATTACGCTTTTAGAGACGACATGAAACCATAGAGACAAATCAGACAAAAAGAACATGACCAAAGATAAGACATTGCATCCCGTGATGCTCGTGGGGACGGGCAGCGACGTGGGGAAAAGCGTGCTCGCGACGGCACTGTGCAGGATATTCCTGCAAGAGGGGTACGCCCCGGCACCATTCAAGGCGCAGAACATGGCGCTAAACTCATTCGCCACGCCGGACGGACTGGAGATAGGACGCGCACAGGCGGTACAGGCGGAGGCGGCAAAGATACCATGCTCCACCGACATGAACCCGCTGCTGCTGAAACCCAATTCGGAGCACACCACACAGGTGGTGCTCAACGGCAAACCCATCGGCAACCGCTCCGCATACGAATATTTCAGGCGCGAAGGCAGGGAGGAACTGCGCGCCGCAGTGAACGAGGCGTTCGACCGCCTCGCCAGGAAATTCAACCCCATAGTAATGGAGGGCGCAGGGAGCGTGTCGGAAATCAACCTGCGCGACTCCGACATCGTGAACATGCCAATGGCGCGACACGCCAACGCCGACGTGATTCTCGTGGCGGACATCGACCGCGGAGGGGTGTTCGCATCATGCTACGGCAGCATCATGCTCCAGACTCCCGAAGACCGGCAGCGCATCAAGGGCATCATAATGAACAAGTTCCGCGGCGACATACGGCTCTTTGAGGAGGGGCGGAGGATGATTGAAGAACTCTGCCACGTGCCGGTGCTCGGCGTGGTGCCGATGTTCAAGGACATCGTTATCGAGGAGGAAGACAGCGTGGAACTCGAGCGCAAGATGCGGTCTGCCGCCGACGGCAAGGTAAACGTTGCCGTGGTGCTGCTGCGCCACATATCCAACTTCACCGACTTCGACGTTATCGAGCGCGACGAGAGGGTGAACCTGTTTTACACCAGCAACACCGCCGACATCGAGAAAGCCGACATCATCATCCTGCCCGGCACCAAGGCTACCATGGACGACCTCTATGAACTGCGCCGCAACGGCGTGGCACAGGCGGTGGTACGCGCCCACAGGAACGGCAAGACAGTGGTGGGCATCTGCGGCGGCTACCAGATGTTAGGGCAAATGGTGTGCGACCCCGACGGCGTGGAGGGCAGCATCCCGCAACTGCCTGGACTGGGACTGCTCGACACGACGACGGTGATGCTCGACAACAAGGTGACGAAACAGGTGGAGTTCCCGTTCAACGGCGAACAGTGCAAGGGCTACGAGATACACCAGGGCATGACCACCTACTGCAACGGCAGCGGCAGGGACGGCGAGAAAGCCGACGCCATAGTTTACGGCAAGCGTTGCCTCGGCACCTACATCCACGGTTTCCTCGACAACCCGCCCGTGATTGAATACCTCATCGCACCGTTCAAGAAGGGCGCGGAGCAAAAGCGGACGGAGACGGTGGAGGAGTTCAAGGACAGACAGTATGACCTCTTGGCCGACCACGTGAGGAAGCACGTAGACATCGACCGGCTGATAAAAATAATGACGGAATGACACACGGACACGGGGACGACATATATAAATACGGCAACGTGGAGATTAATTTCTCCACCAACATCTTCAACCACTTCGACCACTCGCGGCTATATCGGCATCTTGCCACAAAGCTGCCCACGATAACGAGCTACCCTGAGCCTGAACCGGAAAGTCTCGAAAACGCTATCGCCGACAGTCTCGGCATCGCGAGAGGAAACGTGATGGCGACCAACGG
>CAVHWJ010000225.1:0-4561 GCA_963639565.1 uncultured Prevotella sp.
ACGTAACTGACTGTAAATCTTCCTTTTAAACGTCGTCATCTACAAAATCCCCATTTTTATTTGCGGCAAAGTTAGCAAAATCCCCAAATTCAAACAAGCGAAAAGTTGCAAAATCCCCAAATTCGAGGTGAGTTTTGGGGCAAATAAAAGGCGTATAGGGCAAATAAAAATAAAAGAACCTGTATCCTTACGAAAGGTCGGGGACACAGGTTCTTTATGGTTTGGAAAAACGCCTCACTATTTCCGCGGCATCACACAGGCGCGGGTCTTCACCGTGCCGTCGGCGCATTTGACGCGAGACAGGAAGACGCCCGAAGAGGGGGCTTCCGAAAGACGGGTGCCGTCGAGGGAGAAGTATTCTACCGACGCGGGGGCGGAACTGTCCTTTATGCCGTTTATCGATGAGGGGATGTCGTTCTTCAGCTCATAGCGGCCGGTGTTGTAGACGGTGCAGCCGGTGCAGTCGTCGGGGTTGTAACTGCCGACGAAGGCGACCACCTCAACGTCGCGGGCTACAAGTTCCACGTTCTTGTCGTAGGCTTCCTCAGAGAACATTTCCGACGCTATCGACTCGGGCAGGACGTAGGAGTATTTCACCTGAGCCTTGTTGCCGTCCCACACGAGGGGTTCGCCGAAGAGCGGCGTTACGCTGGCGCGGTAGACATGACGGTGCTTGAACGTGGACGACGAATATCCTGCCTGATGATGGTGAAGGATGCTGTCCTGGAGAATCTGCACCGTGATGCGCGGCTCGGCGCACTGCGCGTCGAACACCGCGTCCTTCTCCACGTCCACCGTTATGTCGAGGCGGCGCGTGGCGGCATCGTAGCTGCAAACGGGGGTTACGCTAACGAACGCCGGGCGCGAAGTGGCATACAGCAGTCCTAACTTAAAGGTTTCGGCATAGCCCACCGACATCACCGGCGTGCCTTCCTTGCCGCCGTTTATCTCTTTCAGCGTAGCGTCGTCGAGGCGGTCGAGCATGGCGGCAGGGGCGGAAGCCCCTCCGTCGCCGTAGAACCACAGCATGGACTTGTCGTCGGGGGTGGAGAGGAAGTCGTAGTTGTAGCCCGAATGGTGGGTCACCTGTATCACGTTCTTGTCGTAGCCCATCGCCATGCACTGCTCAATGGCGTTGATGGCGCGCGGACAGTTGCCGCACTCCTCGGTGCTGAACTCTTCGAGCAGCACGTTGTGGTGGTATTGCGTGGTGTTCTCGTCGTATGTCGTCATATACACCGTGGCGGTGTTGTTGGCCATATAGCCGTCGCCGTCGGCATCCACCTCTATCGTCACGGGTATCTTCACGCCCTTTGCCACCATGTCCGACGGCACGACGAGGTTCACCGTGTCGCGCTGGAACGGGGCGAGGGTCTTGTTCACCGCCACCTCAGTGGCAGTGCCTCCGTCCACCTTATATTTATAGGTATAGCCGCTGATGGGACTGTTGGATATGTTCTGCACGCCGAACGCCGCATTGAACGCAAGGCCGTACTGCGTGACGGCATCGTACGTCGTCCCCGTGATGCCGAGGTCGGTCTCAGGCACGTTGTCGCCCTCGATAACCAGTTCGATGCCCAGCGAACCCACCTTGTCGCCGCTCTTGTCCATCCACTCGTCGCCCTTGGCAACCCAGTAGCCGCCGGCCGCCGCGGGACCCGCCACCGACATACAGCGCGCCGTGACCTCCTGCTCGAAGCTGTAGCCCACCACGATGTCGTCGGTGCCGCTCACTGTGCCGCCGTCGGCAAACTCGATTTCGTTCCAGCCGGTCTGCGGCGCGGCGACATTGGCTGCAGCCACGTCATCGCCCGACAGGGAATGTCTCGTCCACACGCGCAGGTTTGAGAAGCCGTCGGTCTTTACCAGCGCAACCCTAACGCCCTTCACGCGCGCCCCGGCATAGCGCGCCAACTGCTCCTTGGTTATCACCACGGCAGCGGATATGGTGCCGTTGCCCGGTTTGCCGTAACCCTTCTCGCTCGTCTGTCCCTCGCAGGGACCGAAATGAAAAGCGGCAGCGTCCGCCGCTGTGCAGACCGAAGTCCACAGCATGACGCACGCCGCCACTTTTGAGATATTCTTTATGAACTTTGTCATAAGCGTAATGTCTGCGTTAGCTTATTTCAGCACCTTGAACGTCTTGCCGCCCTGCTTCACCACATACACGCCAGACTTCGCGGTGTTGGCCACGCGCACGCCGTCGAGCGTTGTGTAGACAGCCTCAGCGTTGGCGGTCTCCTTCACGCCGCTGATGCCGTCGGCCTCGGGAGAGTAAACGGTGATGGTGTTTGAAGCGTCGCTCTTCACGTCGCCGAAGGTGCCGGTAACGGTGTAGTCGAACCTGTCGTTGCCTGTGAAAGGCACTTCAAGGGTGTACGACGTAGCGTCGTAAGGCACGGTGGCGGTGCCGTAAAGCGACGTGTAGGTGTCGCCCTTCAGCAGCGAAGCCGTGGCGGTAATCTTGTTGAAGAGCACGACATCGCCGCCCTCGGCAGTGTCGATAATCTGGAAGATGAGCCTTGAACCCTTTGTTCCGCCGCTCACCTCAACGTCGAAATCGCCGCCCTTGGTGGAAACGTCGAACACCTGTGCGCCGTCGTTGAATGTCACCGTGTTGAGAAGACCCAGTTTGCCGAAGCCCACCTTCACCTGTGCGTCGTCCACCATCGTCAAGGCAGTACCGGTAATATGAGCCTTACCCTCGCCAATGGAGTAGTCGCCCACCGGGCCGAACACCGCGCCGGGAAGACCGTAGCTCTCAGCCGTGTTCGTTATGCCGAAACCGCCAGTTATGCACATGCCGATCAGGGTGCTCCAACCCGGGTACTTGAACACGTCGTCGAGGCTCACCGGTGTGGTCATGTCCTTCGACATATAGGTAGACTCCACGTCATCAACGGAATAAGGTATCTGACTGAAATCGTCGTCGAAATACGTCAGTGTCTCGCCGTCGGCGGTGGCGGTGTGGGTGCGCATGAACGACACGTTGTAGTTGGCTGCATACTGCGATTTCTCCCAGTTTGCGGTGAAGCCAGACGTGCTGACGTTCGTAGCGGCGAGAGCCACCGGAGCGTCCACCTTCTCCACCGTCAGTTCGGGATAGCCGTGGCCGGGATAAGACATCTTTTCACCGTCCATGGCCTCTACGGTCACGGCGAGTTTGTGGGACGGGTCGAACGCCGTTTCAAATACGGCCTTAGGTTCTGTCACCTCCATCTCCGCAAGCACCTTGTAGTCGTCCTCGGTGTCCTGCAATCCCACCTTATATTTAGTGGCGCCTTCCACAGCGTCCCACGTGGCGGTAATCTCTCCGCCGCCTGTCACTGTGCCAGTCACGTTCTGGGGCGTTCTCAGGGGGTAGGTTACTTTCTCAACCTTCACGTTGTCCACGAGCACCTTGCCCTGCCAGCCCAGGAACATCACCGACGTGTATTTCACGCCGCCGTTGCACAGCAGTTCCAAATTCTGCCACTCCGTCGTCATCGGCAGTGAGGAAGCAAGGAGCATGCTCTTCTTCCCCTCACCCTCGGGCGGATTGTTCATCACGAAATACTGCAATCCCTGATCCTGCGAATTGGGGTTCACGTTCTTCACGCGGAAAGTCAGCTTGAACACGCCGTCGCCCTCGGAGAGGTCAATCGCCGGTGTCATAAGATAGCCGGGACCGTCGCTGCCCACCTCGTCGTAGCCAAGATACGCCTTACCGCCGGCCTGATAGGTGAGGAATGAACTCCAACCCGGTGTCGCAGTGTAGCTGTCTATCGCGTCGGCGATGTCGGTAGCGTCGGGCGCGTCCTCCGTTCCTGCGGTCATCTTCGAGAAATCCTCTTCTATGACGGATTCAAACTTTATGTTGCTGTCGGCAGCCTTGGCAACATTGTTCTTGCCGTAGACCGCCATTACCTGTTCCGCCGTGAAATGCTTGCCCACGGGCGTGGCGAGAAACGCCTTTACGGCATCGGGCAACTGCTTCGTCCCTGCCGTCTGCTGCGAGAGCATGGCGCCGAGTTGCTTTGGCGAAACAACAGCGTTGTCTGCCGAGGTGACGGCGTTGGCCATACCCATGTTTCCCGTTGCGAGGGTCAATGCGAATAACGTGTAAAAATAATTCCTTCTCATAAGCATCATATTTAATTGTTCTACTTTATATCAATTGGATCTTCACATTACAAATATCCATTAAATATGGCGGACAAATAACAGTTGCCCGCCGTTTCGTTTGCAAAATTACTAAATTGATAGGAAAACAAGAAGAAAAGCCGTAATTTGTTTTTCATTTCTTGGAAAAAGGAACGCATAGGTCAAGAAATGACGGCTTATATAAAAAAAGAACAAAACCACGGCTCTTTCATTTAAAGTGGCGGTTCGCCAAGCGGCGATTTGCAGCTGATGAAGCCACCTTAAATGAAAGAGCCGTGGTTATTCAGTGGTTTGCGGTTATTCCACCACAACTTTCTTGCCATTCACGACATACACTCCCGACGGCAGGCCGTTGAAGCCGTCGGCGGCCTTTACCACGAGCTGGCCGGTCACGGAATAGATGTCGAACGGACGGCGG
>CAVHWJ010000226.1:0-4548 GCA_963639565.1 uncultured Prevotella sp.
GCCGGGGTTGCGGTCAATAAAGGCGCGGAGGCTCTTGGCCTGGAGGTTTTCCTCAGCCTTCACTTCTACGGGAATGATATTCTCATCCTGCTGCAACAGGAAGTCGATTTCCCCGCGGGAGTTCTCCGCCGACCAGTAATAAACGGACAGGGAGGGAAGCGTCTTCAGTTGCTGCAAGACATACTGCTCCGTCAATGCTCCCTTGAAATCGGAAAAAAGAACGTTGCCGGACAACAGGCTCTGGGCCGGCACGTTGCTCATGGCGCACATCAGCCCGATGTCAGACAGGAACATCTTGAACGCGGAGAAATCTTCGTATGCCGCCAAAGGCAACTGGGCTTTCTTGCAGCGGTTCACCTTATATATAAGTCCCGCGTCTTTCAGCCATTCTATCGCCAACTCGAAGTCCTTGGCCCGTGCGCCCTCTTTCACCGCCCTGTAAATGAATTTCTTGTTTTCCTTGGCGAGTTGGGCAGGAATGGAACGCCACGCCATCCTTATGCGCGGCACCTCGATTGCAGGGGCGTGCTTGGAGAAATCACGCTCGTAAGCCTCCAGTATGGCATTCTGTATCGTCCTGACCTTGCCGAGGTTGTTGTCGCAGACAAAGGATGAGACGGCGGCCGGCATTCCGCCCACGAAATAGTATTGGCGCAGACGTTCCTCAAACTTGTTCCTGAACATCGTTATCATCTGCCACTCCTTTGCCATGAGCAAATCCACCATCTTCTTTTCCCCTGCCGCTTCAAGAAACTCAAAGAAGGAGAGTGGGTAGAGGTGCATGAAATCGACCTTGCCCACAGGGAACGAATCGCTCTTGTGCATGGCGATGCCAAGCAGCGAACCAGCCGCCATTACGTGGTATTGCGGAGCTTTTTCGGCGAAATACTTTAGGGCGGTGACGCCACGCGCCGCTTCTTGTATCTCGTCGAAAATGATGAGCGTGCTTTCGTCGATGCCTATCCCCGTGGCCCATTCCAGACTGGCGATGATGCGCGGAATGTCGAAGTCGTGCTCGAACAGTCCCCTGAGCGTGTCGTTGTCCTCGAAGTTCACGTAGGCGTGCTTGGGATATGCCTCCTTGGCAAATTCTTGCATCAGCCATGTCTTTCCCACTTGTCGTGCTCCGAGCATGATGAGCGGCTTTCGGTCGTCGCTCTCTTTCCACTGATATAGTTCGTTGATTGCATATCGCTTCATAATCGTCTGACTGTTTGGATGTTTTATGCCGCAAAGTTACTTTCTTTTATTTGAAACACGCAAAAAGTCGTCCTTAAAAATGTGGAAAACGACAAAAAGTCGTCCTTAAAAGTGTGGAGAAGCGCAAAAAGTCGAACTAAAAAGTGTGTTGGGGCGTATCTGTTTGGTGTAGCTTCTTCTTAAAATTGCAAGGGCGTTATCGGCAAGTTTAATGTCGTGTGGCAATCAGTCAGGGCGTTTAGAAACTTTCCAGTCGCTGATTGAAATAAACACAGAGATATGTCAAACTTGTCTTGGCGTTTCCGTTTTTTTGTCGCATCTTTGCAGCAAGAATAAAATCAGGTGATGAATGGAGATACAACTTGGTATCGAAATCAAAAGCAACATATATGACAGAAAGGGAGCTGCAAGACATATTGAAAATAGACGAGAGCTACCGGGTCGAGCGAACAGTGTCTACTGGTAATATGGATAAATTTCAAGAGGCCATCTGCGCTTTCGCCAACGATTTGCCCGGTAAAAGACAGAAAGGCTATCTCTTGATTGGCGTGGAAGATGGAGGACGGTTGTCCGGGTTGAAAGTAGATGATGCACTGATGAAGAAAATCAGCGGCATACGTTCAGACGGCAATATCCTGCCTCTTCCCGTGATGAATACGGAGAAAGTCTCCACACCGGATGGGGATGTGCTTGTGGTGGAGGTGACACCGTCGTTTGACACCCCGGTGCGTTACCGTGGAAGAACTTTTGTGCGCATCGGTCCAAGAAGGGATATTGCCAGTGTGGAAGAGGAGCGTATCTTGACCGAACGGTGTGCTGCGGCTTTGCCTACATTTGACACGCGTCCTTGCCGGGAGGCAACGATTGGCGATATAGATGTGGATGTAATCATAAAGGAGTATCTGTCATTGGCGATAGATGCAGATGTCTTGAAAGCCGACACGAGAACCTTGGAAGAACAGTTGGCATCCTTGCACCTGTATAATATGCGTTGGAACTGTCCTACCTATGCGGCTTTGATTATGTTTGGCAAGAACCCCAGATTCTTTATGCCGGGTGCTTATGTGCAGTATGTTCAGTTTAAGGGAGAAGACAATGGCGGGGCAATATTGAACGAACGTCGCTTTGATGGGTGTCTATACAAAATGTTGCCGCAGCTTGACAGTTTCGTAAGGGATGCGGTAATCAGACAATATCCTATATCAGTGAGCGTGTTGCGCGAGAAGAACATCGCGAATTATCCATTCAAGGCATTGCATGAATTGCTGATGAATGCAGCCATGCACCGTGACTACCAGTCGAATATGCCTATTCGCCTGTACCAGTATGACAGACATATTGAAATCATGAACCCCGGAGGTCTCTATGGACAGGCGCGTCCTGAGAATTTCCCCAACGTAAATGATTATCGCAATAATGTTGTGGCGGAACTGATGAAGACGTTTAACTACGTCAATATGTTCAATCATGGAGTGATAGAGGTCAGGGATGCGTTGAAGGGCAACGGCAACCCTCCTGCGGAGTTTAACGTAAACTTGCTTACAGCTTTCAGCGTCGTCATCAGGGACGAACACATGACGTATGATGAATCCATTTCCGATGTGGAGTCCGACAAGATGTTCTTGGAAATATGGCAGAACTTGAACAAGCTTGAACCTAAGCTTAAACATAATGTCAAAGCTCTGATTGTCAGCTTGGGAAGTTCAAAATTTGGCGTTTCGGAATTGAAACTTAAACCCGAACTTGAACCAAGGTATGGCGGAAAGGCTTCCGCTTATATGCTGAAAGATGTGATAACGCCTTCTGTCAAATTAGGGCTTGTCGCCAAAACCTACCCGGAAAATCCGAGACATCCTCGCCAAAAGTACTATTTGACTGCATTGGGCGAAAAGGTATTTATGGCATTGAAATCCCAAGAAGAATGGCAGTGAAACAGTTTCTGTCACCTGGTGTCTTTTGTCAAGGTAGATAACGATAGATAGTAGCTTCGCCAAAACTGCCTGTTTGTCAGCAAAGTTTAAAAATTTTGGCTTTTGATGACAACTCGGCAAGGGGGTGTGACAGGTTTGGCAAAGGCGGTGTACAATGCACGGCGGCTTCTTGCATTGGTACGCAAGTTGCGGATGTACAGGTGAAAGCCAAAGCCGAAAGGGCGAGGGGAACGGAAGAACCACGGAGCCGCGGAAGCCGAGGCAATCATTGTGGATTTGATCAATTCCGACAACGAAAACAGATAAACAAAGGACAAACGGAAGTCCCGACGGAACCGAAAGGCGAAGGGAGGACGGGAAAAATAAAAATAGGAGGATTACATTATGTTGTTAGCTCGCAGAAATAACCAGAACGTTTCTAATTGGTTGGACAGTTGGTTCAACGATAATTTCTTTGACACGGACCTTACGCCGCGCATGAACGCCACGGCTCCGGCAGTGAACGTTAAGGAGGACGATAAAGCCTACACCATGGAAGTGGCTGCACCTGGCCTGACTAAGGAAATGGTGAAGATGAACATCGACAGGAACGGTTACCTGAACGTCTCCATTGAGCACAAGACCGAGAAGAAAGACGAGAACAAGAAGGAGCATTACCTGCGCCGCGAGTTCTCTTACAGCAACTACTCCCAGAGCTACGCTTTGCCGGAGAACGCCGACCAGGAGAAGATTTCAGCCGAGGTGAGCGACGGTGTGTTGAAGATTGAGATACCTAAGCTCGCCAAGGAGGAGCAGAAAGACGAGGTGAAGTGCATCGAGGTGAAATAAACCGTTGATGAAACTGTGAATAGAAGGGCAAGTCCTGCAAAAGGGACTTGCCCTTTTTCCGTAATATGTATAATTCTATCCGTAATGTGTCTACAAACATTTCGGGCGTTTCTTCATAATTTTGCAGCGGAAAAATTCAGCAAGACATGAAGAAACTATTAATTCTATTCGTAATGATTATGGCAACAACAAATCAGTCTGTGGCAAGCGGCAAACTGACCACGCGCCAGTTGCACCTCGCCACATTGGCAAGTCTCGAAGCGCAGGGCGACCTCGAACGCCTGACACCGGCTATCGGCGAGGCACTCGACGGCGGAGTGACCGTAAATGAAATCAAGGAGGCTTTCTCCCAACTATATGCCTACACGGGCTTCCCCCGTTCGCTCAATGCCTTGGGGGCTTTGGCTAAAGTGCTCGACGCCCGCAAGGCGGAGGGCAAGAAATGCGACGAGGGAAGGCCGTGGAAGCGTCCGGCGGTTTGGGACGATGCCGAGTTGGCTCTCAAAACCGGTACGGAGGTGCAGACCCGGTTGAGCGGCAAGCCCTTTGACTATGATTTCTGTCCGCAGGACGACTACTATCTGAAGTC
>CAVHWJ010000227.1:0-4509 GCA_963639565.1 uncultured Prevotella sp.
AAATAACATATAATCTGGGCACACAGAATTTCGGGCAGGAAGCCCCGAAAGCGATTCTCACCTACCTTGGACTGATTGACGGGGCGTGTGACCGGGACACGCTGGATATGCTGAAGGCGAAGACGATGTTCTCCTGGCGTTTTATGAGGCAGCTTGACATTAAGGGAATACTCGACAACAGCATGTACGCCGACAAAAGCCGTACCTGCATTTACGAATCGTTCCTGCTGATGCAAAAAGGGCAGTATGACGATGCCGTGAAGCTGATGTTCAAATACCTGAGTGATATAGGGGCCAAAGCATTCGGGGATTCCATAATGGATTTCTATTATGCCATAGCCCTTACGTACAGCAGTCTGCCGGCATCGGAGAAACGCCGCGGCACGCTGCTAAAGAATTACGACAAAATAGATTTGTCACCCTCCGCCCATCTGTTCCTGATGATGGAAAAAGGACAGTACAAGGCAAAAGATATTGAAACCGCATATTTCTGGCACCGAACACATGAACCCGTGGAAAGGGCTTTGCTGCTGTTCCTTTTTGAACGCTACGGGTTATTCCTGCGAACGGAGTATATAAAAGTAAAGGAAGAAACGTTCAGGTTCGTGGACGAACACGGCATCGGTCTGCTGCAACTGGAAATGTCGGTTTGCTTCGACCGCTTCGAGAAGGCGGGGGAGGAAATATGCAAAAGGGAACCCGGACTGCACCCCACCCTCTCGCCGCTTGAGAAACTGGAGGAATGGGACAGCGTGCTCAACGACGTTTTGCAGATAAACGGTTCCTCGGCGAAGAACAAGAAAGCGGCGGCAAAGAGCAGCCAGACACGCATCGTGTATGAGCTTAACACGCACACCCTGAGCATAAAGCCGCGTCTGCAAAAGAGCAAGGACGGCGTGACA
Source organism: uncultured Prevotella sp. (assembly GCA_963639565.1). GTDB lineage: Bacteria > Bacteroidota > Bacteroidia > Bacteroidales > Bacteroidaceae > Prevotella. The sequence continues at coordinate 903 of CAVHWJ010000227.1, forward strand.
TGGACAGCCGGGCGCAACATCGCTATGGAGAAATTCACCAAGGGAAAGGCGGAGGGCATGACGGAAGTGGACCACGCCGTGGCGTCATGCGTGGACTGCTATTCCTACGGCTGGTACAGTCAGGTGGAATACGAACTGAGCGGAGGCAAGGCGGTGTCGGCACTCGTGGGGCACCCCAACGTGTATGACGCTATTACGGGGCAACGCCTCGACGTGGTGGAGGAAAAGCCGATGCTGACGGTGGACAAGAAGAAAACCGGCTACAAGATTTCCACCGACGTAAACTTAGAAGACCTGAGCGAAGGCTGCTACGTTACTTTAGAGACGGGACAGAAAGTAAAGGTGGTGAAAGTGCCGACAAAGGTGAAGAAGACCCTCGAACTGCTCAGGAACACATCGTTCCCCGAAGCGGCGAAAGACAAGCTCACCAAGGTGCTCGAACTCGTCAGCAACGACATGGTGGTGATGAGCGACCTCATCAAGGCTAACGAAAACATTTCCACCAAGCACACGCACCCCGAAACGATAGTGCAGCTGCAGCCGCAGGACGACACCATCCACTGCCACACCTTCGTGCGCCCCTTCGGCAGTGTGCCGCCGGTTTGCAAGCCGGGCAAGGGCATGCAGGTGATAACGACGTCGATGGACGGCAAACAGGTGCAGACAAAGCGCAACTTGAAGAAAGAGACGGAGAACTACGAGGCGGTGAAATCGCTGCTCGTGGACTGCTACACCGCCGACGACTACTCGTGGACGCTCGAACCGGAGGAGTGCCTGTTGCTGTTGGAACAGCTTCAGGCGATGCCGGGGCAGTGCTCCGTGGAGTGGCCGGAGGGCGGACAGCTCAACGTGGTGCGTCCGCAGCTGCAGCCGGCGGATTTCAATATCTCCGTGGGCAACGTGGCAGGGTGGTTTGAAATATCCGGCGACATCCAGATTGACGAGAAGAAGAAGATAAAAATGGCGGAACTCATCGAGGGTTTCAGCAAGGCAAAAGGCAATTTCATATCCCTCGGCAACAACGACTTCGTGCGCATCACATCGCAGCTGAAGAAATACATCGACAGGATAGCCCGCGTCACTTCGGTGTCGAAAGGCAAACTGCGTCTCTCGCCGTTCAACGTCTCCATGATTGAGGACTTAGGCAAGAGCGGTATGGAACTGCACACCGACAAGGCTTACAAAGACCTCATAAAACGTGTGGAGGCGGCAGAAAACGCCGAAATAAAGGTTCCGCGCGCCATAAACGCCGAACTCCGCGACTACCAGAAGGAGGGCTACCGGTGGATGTCGCGCCTGGCGGCATGGGGCGCGGGGGCTTTGCTCGCCGACGACATGGGTCTGGGAAAGACCTTGCAGACTATCACGCTGCTCCTCAGCCGCGCGGCGCAGGGTCCGCAGTTGGTAATCGTCCCCACGTCGCTCGTGATGAACTGGCGCGACGAGATTGCACGCTTCGCCCCGTCGCTCAACGTGTCGCTGCTCAACAGCAACGTGGACGCGAGAAAGGACATCGTGAGCGGAGCAAAGGAATTTGAGGTGGTGATAGCTACCTATGGACTGCTCGTCACCGAGGAGGAACTGCTCACCGGCAGGGAATGGATTACCATAGTGCTCGACGAGGCGCACACCATAAAGAACCGCGACACGAAGATGTCGAAGGTGGCGATGAAATTGCAAAGCAAGTTCAGGGTGCTCCTCACCGGCACGCCGCTGCAGAACCATCTGAGCGAGATATGGAACCTCATGCAGTTTGCCAACCCCTCGCTGCTCGGCACTTTCCAGGAGTTCTCCGACCGCTTCATCGTTCCCGTGGAGCGCGACCACGACAAGGAACGCCAGCAGCTGCTGCGGCGCATTATATCGCCGTTCCTGCTGCGCCGCACCAAGAGCGAGGTGCTCAACGAACTGCCCGAGAAGACGGAGGTGACGGTGAAGGTGGACCTCAGCCCCGACGAGTGGGCTTTCTACGACAACATTCGCCAACAAGCCCTCGCCGCAATGGAGAACACGGAAAACAACGCCATGCAGGCTCTCGCCGAGATAACGCGTCTGCGCCAGGCCGCCTGTGACGTGCGCCTTGTGGAGAAGAAACTCGACATCCCCTCATCAAAGCAGGAGGCTTTCATGCAGTTGGTGAGCGACCTCCACGACAACCACCACCGCGCGCTCGTGTTCAGTCAGTTCACGTCGCACTTGGCTCTCATCCGCCAGCGGCTCGACAAGGAGGGGATAAAGTATCTCTACCTCGACGGTTCGACTACAGCCAAGGAGCGCATACGGCTCGTGGAAGAGTTCCAGCACGGCGACATGCCTATATTCCTTATCAGTCTGAAAGCCGGCGGACTGGGTCTGAACCTCACCGCCGCCGACTATATCGTTCACCTCGACCCGTGGTGGAACCCCGCCATTGAAGACCAGGCAAGCGACCGCGCCTACCGCATCGGCCAACAGAACCCGGTGACTATCTACCGCATCATCGCCGCCGGCACTATCGAGGAGAAGATCATCTCGCTGCACCAGACAAAGAAAAATCTCGCCGACGCACTGCTTGAGGGCAGCAACGTGAGCGCGGCAATGACGCGCGACGAGATGCTGGCGCTGCTGCGGGAGACGATGTAAGATTATCCTGCCACACCCCATATATAATATGGTGTTGCGGTGGGGAGAAAAACAAACAACATTTCATTTATGAACAAGATAGAAAGAGAAAAGAAAACGATAACGCTGATGGTGGAACTGTATTGCAAGGGCAAGCTCCACTGCAAGGAGATGCCCGAGGAATACCGCGAGTTTCTGGAATACGCCCACAAACGGCTCGACCACTGCCGCTTCGGCGAGAAGAAGACAAGCTGCAAGAAATGCCCCGTACACTGCTACGCCAAACCGCGGCGCGAACAGGCGCAGCGCATCATGCGGTGGAGCGGTCCCAGGATGATATTCCACGCCCCCATAGCGGCAATTAAACACCTGTTTGGAAAATGAAAAAGACACTCACAGCCTTCTTGGCAGCAATGGCGATAGCCACTGCCGCCGTTCCCTCCGCGGCGCGCCACTGCGCCGCCTCGCCAAGCGCGACGATAAAGATTCACCAGAGCAACAACGCCGACGGCACGCCCTCGGGCACCACCGCCATCGTGGCGTTCTCCGACACCGCGTCGGTAGACACTGCTGACGTGGACACCGCCGATGTGGACACGACGTTCTTCGTTAGCGACGGCGGCGTTCCCCATGCCATGCTTGAGGAGTTGAGCAAGGTAATGGACGGTGCGGTATGGCCCATAACGGCGGTGCTCGTCATCTTCTTCCTCGCGCCCGTGGCGATTATCGCCCTGCTGATATACTATATCATCAAGTCGCGCAAGCAGAAGATACAGCTCGCCGAACTCGCCATGAGAAGCGGTCAGCCGCTTCCGCCTTCCGTCATTGCGGAATACGGCAAGCAGCGTTACCACCGCCTGTGGGAAAAGGGACTGACAAAGGTTTTCGTCGGCATCGGCATCGTGGTGTTCTCGGTGTTCATCGGCAGCGATTTCTTCAAGGGCGTGGGCTTCCTCGTGGCGTTCTACGGCGCGGGCCAGGCCGCCGTGGCGTTCACCTCGAAGAA
>CAVHWJ010000228.1:0-4497 GCA_963639565.1 uncultured Prevotella sp.
CGCCGATCATCAGTCCGCGGCCCCTCACCTCCTGGATGTGGCGGTTGCGCTGCTGCATCTCCTTCAGTTCCTTAATCATGTATTCCCCCACGAGGTGGGCGTTCTCCACAAGACCCTCGTTCCCGAACACGTCGAGCACCGCCATCGCCGCCGCGCAGGCCAGGTGGTTGCCGCCGAAGGTGGTGCCGAGCTGTCCGTATACCGGCTTGAACTCCGGCGCGATGAGCACCGCGCCCATGGGGAAGCCGTTGGCGATGCCCTTGGCGCAGGTGATGATGTCGGGGCGTATGCCGAGCCACTGGTGGGCGAAGAACTTTCCGCTGCGCCCGTAGCCGCACTGTATCTCGTCGCACACGAGCGCCGTGCCGTGCTTCCTGCACGCCGCGGCGAGACCCTGCGCGAACTCCGCCGTCACCATGTTCACTCCGCCCACGCCCTGGATGCACTCCAGGATACAGGCGCACACGTCGCCCTTGGCGATTTCAGCCTCCCACGCCGCGAGGTCGTTGATGGGCAGGTAGGTCACGTGTCCGTTGTCGTTGATTGGCGCGATGATCTTGGGGTTGTCGGTGGCCTCCACTGCGAGCGATGTCCTGCCGTGGAACGCCTTTTGGATTGACAGCACGCGCTTCCTGCCGTTGGTGAACGAGGCGAGCTTCAGCGCGTTCTCGTTGGCCTCCGCCCCGCTGTTTATCAGGAAGAGCTGGTAGTCGTCGTAGCCGCACGCCTTGCCGAGACGGGCGGCGAACTCCTGCTGGAGCTTGTTTATCACCGAGTTGCTGTAGAAGCCTATCTTGCCGAGCTGTTCGGTGAGTGCCTCCACGTAGTGCCTGTGCGAGTGCCCGATGCTTATCACGGCGTGTCCGCCGTAGAGGTCGAGATATTCCTGTCCGTTCTCGTCCCACACCTTGCATCCCTTTCCCCTCACGATGTTGATGTCGTAGAGGGGGTAAACGTCGTATAGTTTCATTCGATAAAATTCCTTTTTGGTTGTGGCTGTCGCCTGATGTGTTGCCGTGCGGTGATCCGCCGCCGCGTCAAAAAGCCCCGGCCTTGAGTCTGAGTCCTGCCGTCTCCTCCATGCCGAACATCAGGTTCATGTTCTGCACCGCCTGTCCCACGGCTCCCTTGAGCAGGTTGTCGATGCACGAGGTGACGAGCAGCTTGTCGCCGTATTTGTCGCAATGCACAAGGCACTTGTTCGTGTTCACCGCCTGTTTCAGGTCTATCGCCTTGTCCACATAGTGCGTGAACGCCGCGTCCTTGTAGAACTCCTTGTAGCCCTCCGTGATTTTCTCTGCCGGTTCATTGGTCTTCACCACCGCGGTGGCGAAAATGCCCCTCGCGAAGTCGCCGCGGTAGGGGATGAAGTCGATTGCCGCGTCGAGGTGTCCCTGCGCCTTGGCGAGGCTCTGCCTTATCTCCGGCACGTGCTGGTGGGAGAACGCCTTGTATATGCTCATGTTGCTGTTGCGCCACGAGAAATGTGTCGTCGCCCCGGGTTTCTGCCCGGCCCCCGTGCTGCCTGTTATGGCGTTCACGCTCACGTCGCTCCCGATAAGCCCCATCTTCGCCGCCGGCAGAAGGCCGAGCTGTATGCACGTGGCGAAGCATCCGGGGTTTGCCACGTGCTCCGCCGCCATTATCTCCTTGCGGTTAAGCTCCGGCAGACCGTAGACGAAATCGTGCTCCTTGGGCGTGGGGTGCTGCGTGTGAGCCACCGTCTCCGGCGCGAGGCGGAAGTCCTGCGCCAGGTCGATTATCTTCACGCCCTCCGGAATGTCGTGCTCACGGAGGAACGCCTCGCTCTTGCCGTGGCCGAAGCAGAAGAACACCACGTCGGTGTCGCCGAAAGGCATTTCGGCGGTGAACCTCATGCCGGTGTCGCCGTAAAGCCCCTCATGCACGTCAGCCACGAGGTTTCCGGCGTTGCTCTCGCTGTTGGCGAACACTATCTCCGCCCCGGGGTGGTTGATGAGCAGACGTATCAGTTCGCCGCCCGTATAGCCCGCCGCCCCGAGTATTCCTACCTTTACCATGGCTCAGTTATCTTTTTTCGTCGGGGTGGATGCCGTAATACACTCTCAGCGGCGTGCTCAACACCTTGATGAAGCCCTTGGCCTCTTCCGAAGTCCAGCCGTGCTGCATCTCGCCGTATTCGCCGAGCTTCGACTTCTGCAGGTCGTCGGCGGAGTCCACGCCCACCGTCTCGAAGCCGTAGGGGCGCAGCTTGAGTATCGCCGTGCCGTTCACGTTGCGCTGCGAGGAGGTGAGCATCGCCTCGATGTCGGGCATCACGGGTTCGAGATACTGGCTCTCGTGGAGGAACATGCCGTACCAGTTAGCCACCTGGTCCTTCCAGTATTGCTGCCACTTGCTCAGTGTGCTCTTCTCCAGCAGACGGTGCGCTTCAATGATGATCTTGGGCGCGGCGGCCTCGAAGCCCACGCGTCCCTTTATGCCTATTATGGTGTCGCCCACGTTGCAGTCGCGCCCTATGGCGTATGCCGCGCCGATTTCCTCTATCTTCTGTATCGCCGCCACCTTGTCGCCGAATTTCTCGCCGTTCACGGCCGCTATCTCGCCCTTCTCGAATGTGATGCGCAGCTCCGCCTCGTGTTCCTTGGCGGTCACGTGTTTCAGGTAAGCCTCCTCGGGCAGCCCCTGCGCCGGGTCGAGCAGTTCGCCGCCGCAGATGCTGGTGCCCCAGATGCCCACGTTGTATGAATATTTCAGTTTGGTGAAGTCTGCCGAAAAACCGTTTTCGTTCAGGTAGTCCACCTCCTCCTGACGGCTCAGGGCGTGGTCGCGCGTCAGCGTGATGATTTCCGTGCCGGGCGCCATGACGAGGAACGTCATGTCGAAGCGTATCTGGTCGTTGCCGGCCCCCGTCGAACCGTGGGCTATCGCGTCCGCCCCTATCTCGCGGGCGTACCGCGCAATGGCGATTGCCTGGAAGATGCGTTCCGACGACACGGAGATGGGGTAGCAGTTGTTGCGCATCACGTTGCCGAAAATCATGTATTTCAATGATTTCTCGTAATATTCCTGCGTCACGTCGAGCGTGACGTATGCCTTCGCGCCGAGCTTGAAGGCGTTTTCCTCGTTCTTCGCCAGCTGCTCCTTGCTGAAGCCGCCCGTGTTGGCGCACGCCGCATATACTTCGTAGCCGTCCTTGGCCAGTTTCATCACCGTGTAAGAGGTGTCGAGTCCGCCGCTGAAGGCCACCACCACTTTTTTCTTTTCCATATATCTTCCGTTTTTTGTTTTTCCTTTAGTTCATTTTCCTTATTCTCTCAAGCACCTCTTCGGGCAGCTTCACCGGCAGGTGCTCCTCGGGGTCGTAGAGCATACCCGTGCAGATGCAGTACTTGCGCCCCGTGCGCTTCAGCACGTCAACGTTGCAGCACCCCTCGCAGCCGTGCCAGAAGGCCTCGTCATCGGTAAGCTCCGCGAATGTCACCGGCTTGTAGCCCAGCTGCGTGTTCATGCGCATCACCGCCGCGCCGCTCGTCAGGCTGAATATCTTTGCCTTGGGCCAGCGGGTGCGCGCCAGCGTGAAGGTCATGTCCTTTATGCGCTTGGCCAGTCCGTAGCCCCTGAAGTCGGGATGCACGATAAGTCCCGATGTCGTCACGTATTCCTTGTTGCCCCACGTCTCGATGTAGCTGAACCCGGCGAACCGCCCCTCCGACAGGGCTATCACCGCCTTTGCCTCCTTCATCTTCGTGGCGAGGTACTCGTGCGTACGTTTGGCTATTCCCGTGCCGCGCACCTTGGCGGCCTCCTCGATTGTCTTCAGTATGGTGTCCACGTATTTCTCGTGTTCCGCGTCGGCCACCAAAACCTCTATTTCTTTCATTTCCTTCTGTTGTCGTTCCTGTTTTGTCGTTTTTCCGTTATTGTTAGCCTTCGCCCCGTATTTGGGGGCAAGGGAACTCAGTATTCTATGTTCGGCAGGATATGCTTCAGCCCCTCGATAACCTCCTCGTTGCTCACGCCCACGCCCTTCACTATAAATATGGTGTCGTCGCCGGCAATGGTGCCGAGGATTTGGGGGATGTCGCTGTTGTCGATGTTATAGGCTATGCTGCTGGCGTAGCCCGGGCGCGTCTTTATCACTCCCATGTTGCCCGAGAAGTTTATCGACCTGAAGCCGGAGCTTTGCAGCATGTCCCTCACCGCGCCGGGGTTCGGCACACGCTTGTACATCGTCTCGTTGGGCAGCACATACACGTATTTGCCGTTCATGCTCGCCGCCTTGGCCACTTTCAGCTGTTTCAGGTCGCGGCTCAACGTGGCCTGCGTAATGGTGTAGCCCTCCCGTGCCAGAGCGCGCAGCAGTTCCTCCTGACTGCCCATCTCCATGCTCGAGATAATCATCTTCAATACTTCTATTCTGTTGTTCTTCGCCCTCATGGTGGGTATATTTATGCCGATTACGGTGCAAATGTATGCAATATTGCGTATATATACAAATCTTTATGCAATATTGTT
>CAVHWJ010000229.1:0-4494 GCA_963639565.1 uncultured Prevotella sp.
AGTCAGGGTATCAGCCTGTATGCGAAAGAGAATGGAACCGTGAGTTTTGCGACAAGCGTAAATACAAATGCGCGGATTGCCCTAACAGGCAGTTCGCGCATTTGTCATATAATGACTTTTTCAGTCATCTCGCCGGAAAGGACGCTTTGGGACGTGACGTTATCGGACTTTACCCGATAAGGAAAGACAACACTTGCTGTTTCCTTTGTACTGACTTTGACGACAAGAGCTGCGAGCATGGCTTCAAGAATGATGTGCTCGCCTTTGTGAAAGTATGCAGGACTTGGAATGTTCCTTGTTATATCGAACGCTCACGTTCCGGCAATGGCGCTCATGTGTGGATATTCTTTGACGCGCCGATAACGGCATCAAAGGCGCGCAAATTGGGAAATGCCATCCTCACAGAGGCGATGAACAGTGATGTTCGCCTGTCTTTCAAGTCTTATGACCGCTTCTTTCCCAATCAAGACACTTTGCCCGAAGGAGGTCTTGGCAACCTTGTAGCCCTGCCGTTGCAGGGTATGGCTCGGCGCAAAGGAAACAGCGTGTTCGTTGATGAGGATTTCAATGCGTATGCTGACCAATGGGGAATGTTGTCGCAGATACAGAAACTGTCTGAGACTGAGGTCGATTTGTTGCTGCGGTCGCATACAGTCCCGACCTTGGGAGAACTGTCAAAGACCAGCGAGGCAAAGCCTTGGGAAACGCCTCAAATAGATACCACGCAAACAGACCGCTATCCAAGTCAAATCGTACTGACAAGAACGAATATGCTTTATGTACCCTTGTCGGGCTTGTCCGCCAAATGCGTGAATGTTTTCAAGCGCATCGCTGCCTTCCGCAACCCCGAATTTTATGAGAGGCAAGGTATGCGACTCTCCACCTATAATATTCCGCGCGTCATTTCATGCTCGGAACTTACGGGCGATTACCTCGCTCTTCCACGTGGGTGCGAGGATGCTGTTTGCGATATTCTAACCCAACATGATGTCAAGGTGACAATCTCCGACAAAACAAATCATGGGCGCAGTGTCAATGTGGCGTTCAAGGGAAAACTTCGTGAAGAACAGCAAAAGGCTATGGAAGCCTTTGCCGGATATAACATCGGCACTTTGTCTGCCACAACAGCGTTTGGAAAGACTGTGTTTGCCATCGGGATGGTAGCCAAGAGAAAGGTAAATACCCTAATTCTTGTTCACAACAAAGCCTTGCTTGGGCAATGGAAAGAGCGGTTGGAAACGTTTCTCGAGATAGATGAATCCATTGAATGTCCTAAGGCAAGAAAGAAAGTCCCGTCCATTATCGGCAGTCTGTATGCAGGCAATAACTCGTTGCATGGCATAATCGACATTGCGTTGATACAGTCTTGTTTGAGCGATGGCGAAGTGAAGCCTTTTGTAAAAGATTACGGTATGGTGATTGTTGATGAATGTCATCATGTCTCCTCTGTCAGTTTTGAACAGGTGCTTCGGCAAGTTACTGCCGCCTATGTTTATGGCTTGACCGCTACTCCTATCCGCAAGGACGGACACCAACCAATCATCTTTATGCAGTGCGGAAAGATAAGGTTTACCTCTGACACAAAAAGTCAGATGAAAAATCAAGTCTTCAAACGGCTTTTGAAGCCGAGGTTTACATCGTTCCGCGACATTACATCAGACAGCAAGACTTACGTTCAGGTCACGCAAGAGTTGGCTGAGGATAAAGCCAGAAACGAATTCATTGTGGAAGATGTCAGGTCGGCAATTCAAGCGGGGCGTACTCCCTTGGTGCTGACAACCCGTACTGCCCATGTAAAGGCATTGGCGCAAATGCTGATGCCGTTTGCCGACCATGTTATACAACTCATAGGAGCGGACTCAGCCAAAGAAAAACGTCTTGCATTGCAAAAGTTGCAGTCGATACCCTCATCCGAAACACTTGCAATAGTGGCAACAGGAAAATACGTCGGCGAAGGTTTTGATTACCCTCGCCTTGACACCCTCTTTCTGACAATGCCTATAGCTTGGAAAGGAAACGTGGAGCAATACGCCGGCCGTTTGCACAGAGAGTACGCCGGCAAGAGTGAAGTGTGCATCTATGACTATGTGGATATTCATATTCCATTGTGCGATGCCATGTACCGCAAACGGTTGAAAGGGTATGCTGCCGCCGGATATGGAAAGGATGCGATGTCGTCTGCACCTGATAAAAGCCCCCAAGAACTGATATATGAGCGAAACAATTACGAATCGGCTTTCCGAAACGATTTGGCAAACGCCAAGCACTCTGTTGTTATCGCGGTCCCGAAAGTGAAATTCAAATACAAGCCAGCCATTATGTCAGCACTCGCCAACCTTCTTCACAATGGCGTTACAGTGGCTGTACATATCAAAGAAGACGGTGCTAACGAGCGGGAATTGGCAAGCGCAGGGATAGATGTGGTGTGCAGTAAGGAACAGACACTCCAGTGCGCTATCATCGACAAATCCATTGTGTGGTATGGGAACATAAATTTCTTCGGCTATAACTTGGAAACGAACAATGTCATGCGAATTGCAGACCACAAGATTGCCAACGAGATGATAGAAATCTTGTATTCTGACTTGGGGAAAGCGTAATCAGAAGCAAAACGCAAGTTCTTATTCCAAGTACTTGAGTAATGCAAATTGAAAAACAAGTACTCGAGTACTGCCGTTTGGCTTATCAAGTACTCGAGTAATCCGCATGGAGTACTGCTGTACTCCGCAGCAAATAGAGCAGTACTCCGTGCAGGGTACAGAAAATTGAGCCGTGGTTGTAAGGGGAATGAAGGGGCGGCGGCTTGACAGCAAGTTACTGTCCCTCCTTGAACAAGTCGTCTGCCACGACTTCATTCTGCACATCATTCCAATAGGCGTTATGCGTCACTCCGTATGTGGTGATCATTGTAAGCTGGATTCCCTTGCGGTGTCCGATGCTCTCTGCGAAGCGTGCTGCCTTGTGCCTGAGAATCCTGTCATAATCCTTATTGATAGTGTATTCCTTGTTGGAGAATTTCATCTCGCACACATTGACGGTGTTGTCCGCCCGTTCTATCAGCATGTCTATCTGCGCACCGGGACCCAGCTCCGGGTCGTCTTTCACTTGCCATGAATAGGTGTTGCACACAACCCCCGAAATGCCGAGGGCGCGCTTTATCTGAGGGATGTGCTGAAAACAGAGGCGTTCAAAGGCCAGTCCGCACCATGCGAGACGGACTGAAGAGGCATAGCTGTGCGACCAAAAGGCAGTGTCGTTGTTTTTGTTCTCTTGCATATATTTGAGGTAAAACAATGAAAAGTTGTCCATCAGCCGGTAGATGCCGTTGTATTTCTGTCCATAGCTGTTGCAGCGGGCTATCAGTCCCGAATGTTCCAGGTCTTCCAGTACACGGCTGAAATTTCCGTTCTCTGAGATTTTCAAAGACTTGACGATGTTGTCCCTGCGCATGCCATCGGGATTTTCGCCCAGCACCTTGACTACGCTCAGATAGACATCGGGATTTCGGAAAAGCGACTCATACAGTTTTGTGTATTCATAGCGGAGTTTCCCGTCGGCGGAAAAACAGAGGCTGTCGATGTTTTGCGCCAAGCTCTTTCTCCTGTCGAGCAATGACCAATAATAAGGCACTCCCCCCAACACCATGTATGCTTCCAGCAAGTCGTAGCGCGGCATCTTGAGTTGGAGAGCCTGTGCATACTGTTCACATTCGTACAGGGTAAACGGTGACAGGTGTATCTGGAAATCAATGCGCCCATACAAGCCGCCGTGGTTTCTGAAAAGTTTGTTGATAATCCACGAGGTCGCAGAGCCGCACACTATCAGAAGCACGTCTTTGCGGGCCGAAACCCAGTTGTTCCAAAAGAATTCCAAAGCACTCACCAGTTTGGACCTGGGTGTGTCCATCCATGGCAGCTCGTCCATGAAAATTACTTTCTTCTCTGCTGTGGACTGTTCTATCAAGTCGAGCAGGAGCATGAATGCCTCCACCCAACTTTCAGGTGTCTTCTTCACCCTGAGCCCCGCTTTCTCCAGTGATATTCGCCAACTTACGAGCTGGTCTTTCATCGGTGAGTTGGCAAGGCCGGAGTGGGAAAATGTTATTTTGTCTCCAAAAGTCTCTCTGACGAGATACGTCTTTCCCACACGGCGGCGCCCATATACGGCCACGAACTTTGATTCGTTCCATTCGTATGCTCTCCAAAGCTCCGCTTGCTGTTCTTTTCGTCCTATCAACATAATCTTTCCTTTAATGATTTCCGTGGCAAAGATAGTAAATACCCTTTTATAATTGGCGAAAACAGGGTCTAAAAGTGCAAGTTTCGCCAAATATAAAGTTATAATTGGCGAAAACAGGGTCTAAAAATGCAAGTTTCGCCAATTATAAGGGGGTGCAGGGGCAAGGACGGTTGCTCCGCTTTGTCGTTCCCTCTAATAAAAAGGCTCTATTACGACACATGACTGATTTTTCGAGTCTTTTTAACTGATTGCTAC
>CAVHWJ010000230.1:0-4469 GCA_963639565.1 uncultured Prevotella sp.
CATACAGGGATTCGTTTGTCAATGTCGATGGCGAAACAAAAACGGAGATTTGGGGGCACGACGGCACTGTGGGGAAATATTCCTCGGTTGGACCCACGCGGCAGGAACTTGTCAAACCCGACGTTGTGGCGCCGGGAACGTGCGTCAGGTCTTCCCTCAGCAGCTATTATATCGAGGAAAAGCTCTCTGCCGGGAATCAGGCATACGGACTGATGCGGTATTCCGCCTTCGAGGGCAGAAGCTATGGTTGGGGCGCGCAGTCAGGCACTTCCATGTCAGCTCCCGTGGTGGGCGGCGCCATAGCCCTTTGGCTTCAGGCCAACCCCTCGCTCTCTCCCGACGACATTTTCGGTATTCTCAGTGAAACCTCCTGCCGCTCCCGGTCTGACACCCCCGCGGGGAAGAGCTGCAGCTGGGGTTACGGCGAAATCGACGTTTACGCCGGACTGGTTAAGGCCCTTGCGCTGGACGGCATTGAGGGCATCTCCTCCCGGCATCCCTCTACTGTTGAACTGCGCCACTGCGGCGACGGCACGGTGCGCTTCTCCCTTGCCGGCGGCGCGGCTTCCCCTGGCGACTTACACCTATATATATATAATGCCTCGGGAAAGCTCATGCGGAAATCCAGCCTCACGTTTTCCGCCGGACAGAGCGTGGTGTCGTTGGCGGATTTGCCGCGCGGCGTGTATGCGTTGCAGATAGTTTCGCCGCACGCCGAATACTGCGGTTCTTTCCTTGTGCGCAGGTAGTCGTTTTTAGGTATTCGCCACAAACCCTAAATTTAGGTATTGTGCGGTTATTCCGTATGTTATACCTTTGCAACCGTAAAACAGAACGTCATTCCCCGCTACGGGGGCGGCACCTGATTACGGCTATAAAACTTATAATATACGGGATTAAAATGAAAAAGACATTAGTTGTTTACGGTTCCTCAACCGGAACTTGCGAGGGCATCGCACAGAAGATTGGCGCGAAGCTTGGGGCTGAAGTGGTGGATGTGGCAAACCTTGCCGACGCTCAGGTGGCTGAAAGCGAGAACCTCATCCTCGGCACGTCCACATGGGGCGCCGGCGAGTTGCAGGACGACTGGTACGACGGACTCAACACCCTCAAGGCTCTCGACCTCACTGGCAAGACGGTGGCTCTCTTCGGATGCGGCGACTGCGAGTCGTATGGCGACACGTTCTGCGGCGGTATGTATGAGATTTACTCCGCGCTGCAAGACAAGGGCGTGAAATTCGTGGGCGCGGTGCCTGCCGACGGCTACACCTTCGACGATTCCGCCGCAGTGGTGGACGGCAATTTTGTGGGACTGGCTCTCGACGACGTGAACGAAGACGACAAGACTGATGCCCGCATCGACGCTTGGATCGACAGCGTTAAGGGCGAACTGTAATATTATTGATTTGCAATCAGTCAGGCTTTTAGGCACCCGCAACAGGCAGTTTCCTGTTGTGACCTCAACGGCAGGCGAGGTGTAGGGGAACTCACTTGCGGGTGGCTGCCTGGCGGATAACCGCCCTCTCTTGTGTTGGATGAAATTCTTTTTAGTTATACTTTAATGATTGTTCATTAAAATAAAATTCATAATGTTTTTGTATTATATACCCATTGCGGACTTGCTGTGAAGCAAGTCCGCAATGATTTTACAGAGGCCTTTCTTTCAAATCAGTCCGATTAGTCCGAGCCGTCCGAGTTGTCCTTAAAAGAAATCAGTTCTTAAACGAATGTATCGGCGCCGGGATCCTCCCCCCGCGGTTCACGAACGCCTCACACGAGAACGGGTTTACCCTCATTATCGGCGCATACCCCAGCAGTCCGCCGAAGTCCACCTTGTCGCCCACGTCCTTGCCAGCCGCCGGGATGATGCGCACGGCGGTAGTCTTCTGGTTCACCATTCCTATCGCCGCCTCGTCGGCTATGATGCCCGAAACGGTAGCTGCCGAAGTGCTGCCCGGTATGGCAATCATGTCCAGTCCCACGGAGCACACGCACGTCATAGCCTCGAGCTTCTCCAGCGACAGCGCGCCGGCCTCCACCGCGTCTATCATGCCCTGGTCCTCGCTCACGGGGATGAAAGCCCCCGACAGTCCGCCCACATACGACGACGCCATTATGCCGCCCTTCTTCACCTGGTCGTTGAGCAGGGCGAGAGCCGCCGTTGTGCCGGGCGCGCCGGCATATTCCAGTCCTATTTCGTGCAGTATGTCCGCCACGCTGTCGCCGATTGCCGGGGTGGGGGCGAGCGACAGGTCGATGATGCCGAATGGCACGCCCAAACGCCGCGCCGCCTCCTTCGCCACAAGCTGCCCCACGCGCGTAATCTTGAACGCCGTGCGCTTTATCGTCTCGCACAGCACCTCGAAATTCTCCCCGCGCACTTTCTCCAGCGCGGTTTTCACCACTCCAGGTCCGCTCACGCCCACGCTTATCACAGCGTCGGCCTCCGACACTCCGTGGAACGCTCCTGCCATGAAGGGGTTGTCGTCGGGGGCGTTGCACAGCACCACGAGTTTGGCGCAGCCTATCGACATTCGGTCTTTCGTCTCCTCCGCCGTCTCCTTGATGATGTCGCCCATCAGCCTCACTGCGTCCATGTTGATGCCGGTCTTCGTCGAACCGATGTTCACCGAGCTGCACACCACGTCCGTTTCGGCGAGAGCCTTCGGAATCGACCGTATCAGCAGTTCGTCGCTCCGGCTCATGCCTTTCGACACTATGGCGGAATATCCGCCCAGGAAATTCACGCCCACCTCCTTCGCCGCGCGGTCGAGCGTGCGGGCGATCTTCACGTAGTCGTCGGGCTTCCGGCACGCGCTTCCGCCCACCAGCGAAATCGGTGTTATGGCGATGCGCTTGTTCACTATGGGCACTCCGAACTCCTTTGAAATGTCCTCGCCCGTCTTCACCAGGTCCTTGGCCAGGGTCTTTATCTTGCGGTAAATGTTGTCGCAGAGAACGTCCACGTCCGTGGCGGCGCAGTCCAGCAGGTTGATGCCCATGGTGATAGTCCTCACGTCGAAGTTCTCCTTGTCGATCATCTCGTTTGTTTCGATGACCTCGTTGATGTTTATCATGCCTTATGGTTGTTTGGTTCAATAATCAGCGGTGTCGTGTTGCGTCTGCCGCCGTTAAATTCTGTGCATCATGTCGAAAATCTCCTCGCGCTGGCATTTCACCTGCACTCCGATGCCCGTCCCGAGAGCCTCCAGTTCGTCGGCCACCTCGTTGAAGGGCTTTTCCATTTTCCTCATGTCCACAATCATCATCATGTTGAAATACTCCTGCACGATAGTCTGCGAGATGTCGAGGATGTTCACGTTGTTTTCCGCGAGATATGTACACACCTTGGCGATGATGCCCATGGTGTCTTTCCCCACAACCGTAATAATAGTCCTGTTCATAATCTTTTCTGTTTCTATGTCCTTGTTCCTTGCTGTTAAGTTTGTGCAAAGATAAAAAAGAAAACCCTTACACAAAAGCGAATACGCCTTTTTGTTGAAAACCGCCGCTCTGTCTGTCGCCCATCGTCCGTTGGGAGCTTGGGAAACCGCACGGCTCTTTCATTTAAAAGGTCTCACCACTTAATCAAACATACAGGACAATCTATGTTCATAAGTTCTGAACCTATGTTCAAAAGCTTTGAACATAAGTTCAAAAGTTTTGAATATAAGTTCAAAAGTTATGAACTTAACTTTTCCGATAGCTTTGGTGAGTTATGGAAGCCCCTTTAAATGAAAGAGCCGTGACCTTTGTAGGATCAATAACACCATGATGTTCACCCCATGTGTCGGTAGCTACGTTGTGATTTGCTAAAAAATTCCTACCTTTGTAGGGTCAATAACACCCTCTACCAGGAAATTAGCATTGGCTTTTGAGTTGTGATTTGCTAAAAAATTCCTACCTTTGTAGGGTCAATAACACCGCTATTCATATGCAAACATGAACAAGGCCTGTTGTGATTTGCTAAAAAATTCCTACCTTTGTAGGGTCAATAACACCCGAGGACTGGATGTCCCAGCGCGACATCTCGTTGTGATTTGCTAAAAAATTCCTACCTTTGTAGGGTCAATAACACCTAAAGGAAGATGCGGAATACGTCGCGCTTCGTTGTGATTTGCTAAAAAATTCCTACCTTTGTAGGGTCAATAACACCATCATAAAGATAATTTCCTTGGTGTGCTTCGTTGTGATTTGCTAAAAAATTCCTACCTTTGTAGGGTCAATAACACCTGCCTTAAACAATGGGCTTTGGGGCGTTCCGTTGTGATTTGCTAAAAAATTCCTACCTTTGTAGGGTCAATAACACCTAAAGAAATACAACGAAAGCGCCGCTTATAGTTGTGATTTGCTAAAAAATTCCTACCTTTGTAGGGTCAATAACACCCTGATACCGACGGTAAGCACATGAAAACTTGTTGTGATTTGCTAAAAAATTCCTACCTTTGTAGGGTCAATAACACCTGACT
>CAVHWJ010000231.1:0-2220 GCA_963639565.1 uncultured Prevotella sp.
CAAAGGGGCAGTGCCATGGCAATGCACAGTATCGGAGTGTATCATGCCCGCAACGGCAATATGCCAAAGGCACTGGAATACATGGAGCAGTCGGCTGCCGCAGGGTATCTGCCGGCACTGTATATGACAGGTTCCTATCACGTTCAGAATGGCGAAAGCGATGACGAGAAAGAAAAGGGCATCGCTTATCTCACTGCCGCAGGGGAAGGCGGCGACACCGACGCATTGCATTTCCTCACCTGTATGTACCACGACGGAATGTTCGCGGAGAAGGATTACGACAAGGCACGCTATTGGCTCGGCAAATATGTGGCCACCGGCGCGCCGCTTGCCTATTTATACCTTGGGCAGAGTCTGTATTTCGGCGACATGTTTGAACAAGACCGCGACAAGGCTCTGGAGAATGTAAGAGCCGCCGTGAAGGGCGGATGCCAAGAAGCCACGGAACTGTATATGAGCATGAGGTGGCAGGGCAACAAGTGCAAACGAGACCGTGAGGAAGTGGTCGGAATATACAGCGAACTTGCGGAGAACGGCGACGACAACGCCATGCACCAACTGTATCTGCTCTATTCGGATGAAAACTTTGACGGGCGAGACCAGGAAACAGCGATGAAATGGCTGAAAAAGTCCGCGGAGCGGAACAACGCCGACGCTCTGTGGAAACTTGCCTGGGCATACGTAAACGGTATCGGCTTGGAGAAAGACGTGGAGAAGGCAATGCCACTATTGGACAAGGCGATAGAACTCGGAAATGAGAATGCGGTGTACTGCAAAACACTGCTCCTTGTATATGGCGAGGAAGGCGTGCTGCAACCAGACTACGACAAGGCAATGGAAGTGATACGCCCCTACACTGAGGACGACGCCAAGGCGTGTTACCTGTTTGCCATCGCGTGCGACGGCAAGTGCAGCGGCAAGAACGCCTACTCACGGGAACTGGCAGCCGAAGCCGCACAGAAAATGGAAAAGGCGGCGGAACTCGGCTACGACGAAGCCATGGAGACGATAGGCAAATGGTATGGCCAAGGAAGGGGCGTACAGGCGGATTTTGACAAGGCGAAAGGATGGCTGCAAAAGTATGCGGAGTATGCGGACGAGACAGAAGAAACAAGTCAGGCGCTTAACCTTTCCGACGAAGATTTACAAAGCAGTATGTGCGACGCCATGAGCTACTACTGGCAGGAAATCGTTGAACACAACAAAGAGAAAATAACCGACTGGCAGGAATATGTGGATGATGAAGGCTACGTCCTTCGTGACCCGTTGGCCATTAACGCCGCGCAGTTGGGGGAAGTGAATGCAGCGCTTTTAGTGGGAGACATGGGGATGGATTTGCTGAAAACCAATCCCGACGAAGCCAAGCGACTTATCCAGTTTTCCGAACAGGCAGCGAATTATTATGCGGAGAAGGCAGGAAAGACGTTGCTCGAAGACAATCCCGATGACGAGGAGACGGTATCAAGAGCCGTGGATTATTTCGTCATGGGAGCAAATCAAGGCAGCGTGGGATGTTACCTGCAGTTAGGGTTGCTCTTCACCACGGAAGGCGCGGGAAAGGAGGCCGAACAGGCAGGGGCGGAATACCTGCGGCAGATATGCGAGTTGGAAGGCGACGACTGGGAAGAGGAACGCCGACAAGCCAAGGCACGGTTAGAGGAGATAGAAAGCCGCCCCAAAAGTATCGTCGGGAAACTGATCCGCCGGATGCGCAAGTGAGAATGGACAACGGTACAAATGGAAAGACTGAAAATATCTACATCGGTGGGACTGTTCAGAGTCCCGACAGAAGACATCGCCTTTATCGAGGCATCGGGCAACTACTGCGACGTACACCTCTTCAACGGAGAGGCGGTGACGATGACGTTCCAGCTGCACTATTTCGTGGAGGCGTTGAGCCAACTTGAGGAAAGAATGTTCGTGCGCGTGGGAAAGAGCCTGATAGTGAACAAGAACTACGTTTATTCCATAAACATCACCAGCCAAGACCTGAAGCTCATGGACCGCCGCATGAACCAAGTGTTCAAGCTGAAGGCATCCAAGGAAGCTCTCAAGGAACTGAAAACCGTTTTGGAGCAGGAAGGAGGAGACAAATGAAACACACCGAAGACAACGGCAGGAACGAGAGACCTGTATTCATGATAGAGAACAGCGACAGGAACTCTTCGCAGGAGATACTCGAAGAGCCGATAATTACCATTGAGCGTGATGACGACGGCG
>CAVHWJ010000231.1:2663-4432 GCA_963639565.1 uncultured Prevotella sp.
TGCGCCATGGAGGGCGGCAACATGGTTATCGGCGTGTCGCGGTTTGACGACATGAAAGAGCACCTGATTGACCGCGACGGTTCTTATTTCCGCCAGTTCGTGCTCGTGTCAAACGGCGAACTGCCGCAGCGGTTCTTCCTCCACGGCAAGGTGGAGCGCAAAGCCCTCGCAAGGACGGCCGACGACCGCCTCTGCATCGTGGAGACACGTCATCCCGAAACGCTTTGGGACTTCGCCGACGCCCTGCGCGAATACGGCTACGTGGACGCCATCTATCTCACCGGCGGCAACGAAAGCGGCTTCTACCGTGCGCCCGACGGCACTCCATATTTCACCGACAAAGCCGCCGCATACCGCACTGACAAACACCACGGCGTGGCACCGTGGCTGGTGCTGAGAAAGAGATAAAAGGTGCTTATATCTGCCAAAAGTCAAAATAAAAACCACTTTTGGGCGAATATAAGCACCTTTTGCATATTTACATATATAAAAAATGTACGAACCATAAAACAAAAAAGGTCTCCCTTCGGGGAGACCGTATGTTTGTTTGGAATAAGTTTTGTGTCTTTAAGCTTCAGCCTCTGGAAGTACAGAAACGATGCTACGGTTTCTACGTCCCTTGTGGAAATTCACGATTCCGTCAGTGAGGGCGTAAAGAGTGTCATCCTTACCGATACCTACATTCTGACCCGGGTTGTGCTTAGTGCCGCGCTGGCGAACGATGATGTTGCCGGCGATAACCTTCTGGCCACCCCAAATCTTGACGCCTAATCTCTGCGAAGCCGACTCGCGGCCGTTCTTGGAACTACCTACACCTTTTTTATGTGCCATTTCTTAGTCCTCCTTTTTTAAGCGATTACTTGTTTAACTGCGATCTGAGTGAAGTGTGAACGGTGACCGTTGCGTTTACGCTCATCCTTTCTGCGCTTCATCTTGAACACGATAACCTTCTCGCCCTTTACGAGCGGATTGATTACCTCACACACTACTTTTGCGCCCTCTACTGTGGGTGCGCCTACCTTTACTGCTCCGTCGTTGTCCACGAGAAGCACCTTGTCAAACTCAACGGTCTGACCTTCTTCAGCGTTCTGCATGTGGTGAACGAACAATTTCTTGCCCTCTTCAACCTTGAACTGCTGACCGTTAATCTCTACGATTGCGTACATTTTGTTACTTTAAACGGGTTTGTTCCGCAAGGCGCACGGCTTCGTGTCGTGTCTTTCCCAAGCCTTGACGGACTAAAATCGGCTGCAAAGTTACATATTTATTCTCAATGGGCGATACGGGTACAGGTTGCGGCAGTCTCCGCTTAAATATAATTAACTAATATTTTGTTTTGATACCACACTTTATGCCCCCAAACCAACGGCAACGCAGCTTCACAGTGCCTTCAAGCAAAGTTTGCTGTACGGACAATATTCGCAGTTTTTTATGTTCCCGGTAGGCGAGAACGGTATTTCGGGGTTGAATATCTCGTTCACCAGCGCATCGAGACAAGCCCCGTACTCTTCGGCATACTGTGCGATGTCAGTCACCTTTGATTTCCCCAACATGATTGTGGGGTCGTAGTCCTCGCTGAACGACCGCTGGATGAATATCAGTGCGGGGCCAACGGGCAACTGCTGCGGATTAAGGCGTTTATCGCCCCTCACATACAGGGAATAGAGCATCGACTGCAAATAGTAGTCGGTGTGCTTGTCGCCCCCCGCGAACGAAGGGTTGAAGATGTCAGCCACCTGCGCCACGGGAGTTGAAATCCCCTTTGCGCC
>CAVHWJ010000232.1:0-4429 GCA_963639565.1 uncultured Prevotella sp.
CCGAAAAGAAGAAAGACCGCAAGGGCAAGGATGAGGACTGGGAGTTCGTCACCAAAATGGCGATGATATTCCGCGACCTTATGAAGGGCAACGACAAACTACGCGAAGACGGCTATTACGAGGAGGCTTTGGGGCACAACGCCATTGCCGGAGGCTTCCAGGGGCAGAGGCAGTGGACTGACTACAAGCCCAACGGCGACTTCGCCGAGGCTATCCTCAACACGTCGTTCGACTGGAACGGCATCCGCGAGTCTATTGTGTTCGCCACCGAGAACGACACTTGCAACGGTCTGACGATGCTGCTCGAACACTTGCTCACCAACCGCGCCGCGATATTTTCCGACGTGAGGACTTACTGGAGTCCCGAGGCCGTGAAGCGTGTCAGTGGTAAGGAACTCACGGGCAGGGCTGCCAACGGTATCATCCATCTCATCAACTCCGGCGCGACGACGCTCGACGGTACGGGTCAGTGCAAGGATGCCGACGGCAACCCTATTATGAAGCAGCCGTGGGAAATGACTGAGGAGAACGTTGCCGACTGTCTGAAAGCCACCACGTGGTATCCTGCCAACCGTGACTATTTCCGCGGCGGAGGCTTCTCTTCCAATTTCCTCACCAAGGGCGGAATGCCTGTCACAATGGCGCGCCTTAACATCATTAAGGGGCAGGGACCGGTGCTCCAGCTCGCCGAGGGTTGGACGGTGGACATTGATCCTGAAATCCACAAGATTATCGACAAGCGCACCGACCCCACGTGGCCTACCACATGGTTTGCCCCGCGCCTCTCTCCCGACAAACCGGCGTTCAAGGATGTCTATTCCGTTATGAACAACTGGGGCGCAAACCACGGCGCAATCTGCTACGGTCACATCGGCGCCGACCTCATCACTCTCGCTTCGATGCTCCGCATCCCCGTTTGCATGCACAACGTGGACGAAGACAAAATCTTCCGCCCTGCCGTCTGGAACTCCTTCGGCATGGACAAGGAGGGCGCGGACTTCCGCGCCTGCAAGAATTTCGGGGCGTTGTATAAGTAACTAATATTGTTTGCCTTGGCTTTTCAAGTATGGTTTCTTGATAGCCAAGGCAAACTTGTTTTATATGGTATTTTCAAGCAATACCTTCCGTTGCTATTCTATGTTACCTGACGGAATCTAAACTTCTTACCTGATTTTATTGTGATTTCACCCATGAAATAATGTTTTGACAAACAAATCGTGTGTTTTCCGGGGTAAAAGTGTTACCTTTGCAAAGTCTGAAACCTTCCGATAATCGGGTTAAGGGCGGAAAGGCATCTTTACAATTAAGGCGTCGTCAACGCTTTGTTCATTGGTTATTCTGAACGTAGGAAATTCAAAATGCTTGTCAATGAATTAGCAGAGAAGATGTCACGGGTAGGTTGTATAATCAGCCCTCGTAGTGTGCCAAAGAGGTTATCCTCAACGGCACACTTTTAGGGCTATATATAACTTTCAGCGTGGGAATCTATCTGTTCGTCATCAAGCAATGGTTTCCTACGACCAAGAATAAATGACGGACGAATGTAGGTTCTCGCGCTTTGTTTTTATTATATAACCTTCAAAATACGAGCGTATGAAAAAAGTTTTGTTAGCAGTTATGGCTTTTGCTATGACAATGAGTGCCAACGCACAAGTGCAATTCTCGAAATTTAAGTTTTATGTTGCGGATATTATGGACTTTAGTCATTTGCAACTTGAAACAAAATTCAAGGTGACAAGCGAGAGGAATTTGAAATATGTTCATGTTTATTTCACTCCGGTAAATAATGTCGGTGATGCTATTGTTACAGAAATTAGAGGAGCTGTCAATGCAAATACGACTCACACGAAGTATAAGCATATATATGCTACGGGACCGTTTGAATCAAAGAAAAGCTATACCAAACATTTTGACCCATATTATATTTCGGGAAAGAAGCCAACGCCATTTCCGTATAAGGTAGTAGTTGACTATATGGGCGGCGGTAGTGATACTATTAGCATTACAAAGGATAATCTGAAAACTTATTTCCCAAGTCTAAAATGGATAGATGTTGATTATAAAAGTGGCTTCCAGCCGGACAATTGAAGATAGTGTATGCTTATGCAACAAATGATATTGATTAATATTTATATACTTGTGAAACAATGAAAACGATTAATTGGCTTTTTTCCGCAGCCTGTGCCGGCAGTCTTTGTTTTGGCATGGCTGCTTGTAGTGGTAACGATGATAATGATGGGAAAACATCTGTTGAAAGTTATCTTTTAGGTAAGCGTTGGTTTAAGGACGGAAACAAGAATACGGAGTATAGTTTCTATCGTAATCATTTGGTGGTAAGCGATGGTGGGGCTTCTGTAACTTCCGGAGGACTCACTTCCGGCGACTCCAATTTCTTCGGAACGTGGCAAGTCGTTGGAGATAAGCTCACTACCACCTTTACGTCTGGCTCGTATTCTGGCTTTGACTGGAACAATATACTCTATGGTACACTGACAGTGAATAAACTTTATACCAATACTGACCAGTTGGACTGCACCGATACTGAGGGTAAAAGCCACGTTTTGGAACACTACGAGCAATCAGGAAGTTCAAAACGCACCTTCACTGATTATACGGATACGTCTATTCACGACAATGCTCTTGTTGGCACTTGGCATGCTACCGCTTATTCAAATAATCAGCCTGTTGAATATACGATAACGGTAAACAAAAACGGTACGGTGCGCTGGCAGCAATCTGACAATGAAATTGATTTTACCTCATCATTTACTACCAAGAACGGAAATGTAGACATAGACCATATACTGGTGCCAAATTCCCAGTCCGCATCATTCATTTATATTCGTGAGGATGACCGTGTGTTGTTCTACGATAAAAGCAATGCCATTTTAGTATGGCGTTGGCAAAAATAAATTGTCATAGGACTTGTGTGACTATTGCTGTCCTGTGAGAGTTCTTGCTGCCGTATGGCGGTACGTTCACGTTAGACCGCTGCGCAATGAATATTTGACATACACTTTGTGTGGCGGTCTTATGCTGAAAGTCTCGAAGAACCGTCGTGCATTTTTGTGGCATTTGGCTAATATTATGCAGTCCTCAAGTCCAATTTTCCAAACGGGTCACATTCCACCATAAATATGTCGTTTTCGTGCTGAAAAGTCAAACTTCCCCATTTATTTGACAGGCGTGCTATGATAGAGATTCTACATTCCAATATCTCTGCAAATTTTCCTTGATGCACTCCATTACAAAAGGAAACTCTATCTGCTCTTTCCAACGTATCTTCTTGAGGAATGCTTTCCACCAAATGTTGCGTGCCGGATTTGTGGCGAAATCATCAGTGAAGAGTTTCAGTCCCTCAAAGTAAGTGGTGTTCCTGTTCTTGAATGTACTGGCAATGGCTTCTGCAAGCAACGTGCGGTCAATGTCATGGCAAGTGAACAACTGATAGACATCGAAGAAATCCTTCATGCGGCTGTTGCTTTCGTCACGGTCAACCATAGTATGAAATTTCTCCGCTATCAATGTCTCCAAGGAATAGGCATATAGTTCAACTGGTGGAACATCATCGAGAAGCAACGGGTAGTCGAGCGACAGGGGATAAGGTGTCACCACGTCTCCGAAACCAATGTCTATGGAAATCTGTTGAATGATAGTGTCCAAGTGGGCTGTCATCTTCACACAGGTGCCGGGATATTTCTTTTCTACGGCAATCGGTTCCAATGAAAGAGTATCGGCGTCGAAGATTACTCCATCTTCCTCGCACACAATCGAGCAAATGTCGTGAAACGCCTTGCGTAAATTCTCCTGGTCGTTGCTTATCCGTTCGCCAAGCAAGTCGATGTCAATCGTCGGACGGGCCTTGAAACCATCCAGGGCGAACAGCAACGAACTGCCTTTCAGCAAGAAATGACTTTTATAGGTGCTTACCGATATTCTGTAGAGCAAACGCTCATGCAGGTATCTCACCAGCACCTTCATATATTCTTGCTTCTCCTCGCGAGCGAGATTGAGAAGCCTGGTCTTGATAGATTTTCCGATATTCTTTGTCATAGCCTTGTCTCCAAATACATGGTCAAAATTTTGTTTACCCTCAACTTTTCCGCATAGTCATGGAGAAGCGAAATGTTCCGGTTAGGATTTTTCAGAAAGTTGTTGAGCACCTCTCCGCAGACATCCAATCCAATCTTGTTGCGGTATTTCACGGCATCACATACAGTGCGTTCGAGGTCTGTGACAGAGAGGGTGAAGCCAGAAATTTCCTTTTTAACTATACCGAACTCAAGGTTTTCTTTCTTCCAATAGTAAAGGTCGATGACTGGATATTCCGGCAACCGCACTTTCCGTTTGGAATCTATTGCCACACATACGGCAGCTGGCACTTGGGTGGACAGACCGTAATAAGCGAAAGCACTGTACATACACAACA
>CAVHWJ010000233.1:0-4422 GCA_963639565.1 uncultured Prevotella sp.
CCCTCAACATTTATTTGTTTATTTTCAATACTTTCCTTACCTTTGCACCCGATTTTGCCTCAGTACGCAGTTGCGGAACGTGGGAGCAAAGAAATCAGACCCGGAATATACGTATATAATATAATAAGGTAAAAGAACAAATGATTACAGTAACCAATCTCGCGATCCAATTCGGAAAGAGAGTTCTCTACAAAGACGTAAATATCAAGTTCACCAACGGAAACATCTACGGCGTTATCGGCGCCAACGGAGCTGGCAAGTCCACGCTGCTCAGGGCAATCAGCGGCGAACTCGAACCCAACAAGGGTTCCGTGGAGTTAGGACCCGGCGAACGCCTGTCGGTGCTCGACCAGGACCACTTCAAGTATGACGCGTTCAGCGTGATGGACACCGTGCTCATGGGACACGAACCCCTCTGGAAGAACATGAAGGAGCGCGAGGAACTCTACAACAAGCCCGAAATGACCGAGGAGGACGGCAACCGCGCCGCCGACCTTGAAATGAAGTTCGCCGAGATGGACGGCTGGAACGCCGAGAGCGACGCCGCGCAGCTCCTCGCCAACCTTGGCATCAAGGAGGACATGCACCAGAAGATGATGAGCGAACTGTCGAACACCGAGAAGGTGCGCGTGATGTTGGCCAAGGCACTCTTCGGACACCCCGACAACCTGTTGCTCGACGAGCCTACCAACGACCTCGACCTCGACACCGTGCAGTGGCTTGAGGAATACCTGAGCAACGTGGAGCAGACGGTGCTCGTGGTGAGCCACGACCGACACTTCCTCGACGCGGTGAGCACGCAGACCGTGGACATCGATTTTGGCAAGGTTACTGTATTCGCCGGAAACTACTCCTTCTGGTATGAGAGTTCGCAGCTCGCCCTGCGCCAGCAGCAGAACCAGAGGCAGAAGGCCGAGGAGAAGCGCAAGGAACTGGAGGAGTTCATCCGCCGCTTCTCAGCCAACGTGGCGAAGAGCAAGCAGACCACGAGCCGCAAGAAGATGCTCGAGAAGCTCAACGTGGAGGAGATACGTCCCTCGTCGCGCAAATACCCCGGCATCATCTTCCAGATGGACCGCGAGCCGGGCAACCAGATCCTTGAGGTGGAAGGCCTGAAGGCTGTGGACGCCGACGGCACGGTATTGTTCGACAACGTGAACTTCAACATAGAGAAAGGCCAGAAGGTGGTGTTCCTCAGCCATAACCCCAAGGCCATGACAGCCCTCTTCGAGATAATCAACGGCAACAGGGAGGCTGAGGCCGGCACGTACAAGTGGGGCGTTACGATAACCACCGCATACCTGCCGCTCGACAACACCGAATATTTCAACAGCGACATGAACCTGGTGGACTGGCTCAGTCAGTACGGCACAGGCAACGAGGTGGCCATGAAGGGCTACCTGGGCAGGATGCTGTTCAGCGGCGAGGAGGTGATGAAAAAGGTGAACGTGTTGAGCGGAGGCGAGAAGATGCGCTGCATGATAGCGCGTATGCAGCTGAAAAACGCCAACTGCCTCATCCTCGACACGCCGACCAACCACCTCGACCTGGAGAGCATCCAGGCGTTCAACAACAACCTCGTTGGCTTCAAGGGCAATATCCTGTTCAGCAGCCACGACCACGAGTTCATACAGACCGTGGCGGACCGTATCATCGAACTGACACCCAAGGGCACGATAGACAAACTGACACAGTACGACGATTATATCTACGACGAGCAGCTCAAGGAGCAGCGCGCCAAGATGTATGAATAATTGGCAAGGTTTTTGCTTGGAGCAAAATAAAAAGTATTATCATGAACGAAGAAAAAGACATAAAGAACGAAACTGAGGAATTGAAAGATTCCGAAAAGCAGCAGGAAACCGAAGCCAAGGCCGGGGGCGAAGGGCAGCAGCAGAACGCTGAGGCACAGGAAGCCGAAGGCGCAAAGGAGGAAAAGGAAGA
This sequence comes from uncultured Prevotella sp., assembly GCA_963639565.1. Classification (GTDB taxonomy): domain Bacteria; phylum Bacteroidota; class Bacteroidia; order Bacteroidales; family Bacteroidaceae; genus Prevotella. The sequence goes on from CAVHWJ010000233.1 coordinate 1,945, forward strand.
GAAAGACCCCTTGGAGGCCGCCAACGAGCAGATTGCCGACCTGAAGGACAAATACCTGCGCAGCGTGGCGGAGTTTGACAACTACCGCAAGCGCACCATGAAGGAGAAAACCGAACTCATCCTCAACGGCGCCGAAAAGACAGTTTCCGCCATTCTGCCCGTTATGGACGACATGGAGCGCGCGCTCGCCAACATGGACAAGGCGGAAGACCTGGAAGCCGTGAAGGAGGGCATGAAGCTCATCTTCCAGAAATTCGAGAAGTGCATGGGCGCGCTCGGCGTGAGCAAGATAGAGACAAAGGACTGCGACTTCAACACCGACTTCCACGAGGCCGTGGCAATGGTGCCGGGCATGGGAGACGACAAGAAGGGCAAGGTGCTCGACTGCGTGCAGACGGGCTACAAGCTCAACGACAAGGTTATCAGACACGCCAAGGTGGCTGTAGGACAGTAATTAAATAAGGTATAAGTTACTAAGATTATGGCTGACAAGAGAGATTATTATGAGGTGCTCGGCGTGAGCAAAGGGGCATCCGAAGACGAGATAAAGAAGGCTTACCGCAAGATAGCCATAAAATACCACCCCGACCGCAACCCGGGCGACAAGGTGGCAGAGGAGAAGTTCAAGGAGGCGGCAGAGGCTTACGACGTGCTCCACGACCCGCAGAAGAGGCAGCAGTATGACCAGTTCGGTTTCAGCGGTCCCGCCGGCGGCGGAGCTGGCGGCTTCGGCGGTTTCGGCGGAGGCGGCTTCTCAATGGACGACATCTTCTCGATGTTCGGCGACGTGTTCGGCGGACACGGTTTCGGCGGCGGTTTCGGCGGACAGCGCGGCGGCGGAAGGCCGGCGCAGCACCGTGGGGCTGACCTCAGGCTGAAGGTGAGGCTCACGCTCGACGAGGTTGCCACGGGAGTGACAAAGAAATTCAAGGTGAAGAAAGACGTGACCTGTTCCCACTGCCACGGCAGCGGAGCGGAGAACGGCAGCGGCAAGGAGACCTGTCCCACCTGTCACGGCAGCGGCGTGGTGACGCGCACCACGCAGACCCTGCTCGGCATGATGCAGACGCAGAGCGTATGCCCCAACTGCCAGGGCGAGGGCATGGTGATAAAGAACAAGTGCAAGGCTTGCTCAGGCACCGGAGTCGTGAAAGGCGAAGAGGTAGTTGAAATCAACATCCCGGCCGGCGTGGCAGAGGGCATGGTGGTGAACGTTCCCGGAAAGGGTAACGCCGGTATGCACAACGGCGTGAGCGGCAACATACAGGTGTTCATCGAGGAAGAACCCAGCGACACGTTCGTGCGCGACGGTCAGGACCTGGTTTATAACCTGTTGCTCGACTTCCCCACGGCGGCTCTCGGCGGACAGGTTGAGATACCCACCCTCGGCGGCGGCAGGGTGAAGATAAAGATAGAACCCGGAACGCAGCCAGGCAAGGCTCTACGCCTGAGGGGCAAGGGACTGCCGGCGGTGCAGGGCTACGGCCACGGCCACGGCGACCTTGTGGTTCACATCAGCGTGTATGTGCCGAAGACGCTCACCAAGGAGGAGAAGAATATGCTTGAGAATATGCGCAACGCCGACAATTTCAAGGGCGACGAAACGACGAAGAAATCTATCTTCCAGAAATTCAAGAGCTATTTCTGCTGATCATTAGAATTGACAAAATAAAGTCCGGACATGGGGTTTCATCCTTTGTTCGGACTTTTTTCTTGTTTTATATGGCAAGTTGCTTTGTAAATTCGTAACTTTGCAGCGATTTAACGACAAAACAAATAAAAAGAACTACAAATTATGAACTCGGCAGAAATGTTCCTCTGGATTCTGAACAACCTCAGCTACTGGGTAGTGGCACTCTTCATGGCAATCGAAAGCTCTTTCATCCCCTTCCCCTCGGAAGTGGTGGTGCCGCCGGCGGCGTGGAAGGCGATGAACCCCGACAGCGGCATGACGGTGATACTCGTGATCGTGTTCGCCACAATCGGCGCCGACCTCGGCGCGCTCGTGAACTACTACCTCGCCAAGTGGCTCGGCAAGCCCATCGTCTACCGCTTCGCCGACAGCCGTTTCGGTCACATGTGCCTCATCGACCGCAAGAAGGTGGAGGAGGCGGAGGAGTTCTTCCGCAAGCACGGCACCACGTCCACGTTCTTCGGCCGTCTCGTGCCCGGCGTGCGCCAGCTCATCAGCATCCCTGCCGGACTTGCCGGCATGAACCTTGGCAAGTTCCTCATCTTCACCACCCTCGGCGCGGGAGTGTGGAACACGGTGCTCGCCATGATAGGGTGGGCGATATATGAATACACCGACTACAAGACCACGCAGGACGTTTATCTGCAGGCCACTAAATACAGTCACGAAATCGGATATGTGCTGCTCGCGTTGGCGGTGCTCGTCGTGGTGGTGCTCGTCTACAAAGGGCGCAAGAAAAACTAATCATCTGAAATGACTTACGAAGAAACCATAGAATACCTCTA
>CAVHWJ010000234.1:0-4385 GCA_963639565.1 uncultured Prevotella sp.
CATCCGCAGCAGTTGCCGTTACGGTCGCAGTGCCTACCTTTATGGCTTTGACAACGCCGCTTGAAGTAACCGTTACGACAGACTCGTCAGAACTTGTCCACGTAACATTCTTGTCATCTGCTTCGCTTGGGAATGTTGATGCCGATAGTGTCGCGGATTTCGTTTTGACTATACTCAATTCTTTTTGAATGTCGATGGAATCAACAAGCAGAGGAGTCACGGTGACAGTTGTTGTCCCCATCACGCCAGAACCGTCTTTAGCGGTAGCTTTAATGGTTGCCGTTCCGGTGTGAACACCTGTTATTTCACCCGTTTCGGCATCAACTTTCACTGTGTCAGGACTACTGCTGCTCCATGTCAGATTTTGATTATCGGCTTCGGCTGGCAGTATGGTTGCTGCGATTTTCCCTGTCTTTGTCTTTACAACAGATACATTTGCGGGCAGACTCACTGAACTAACTGGCAATCCGGTAATGGCAATGTCAAACTCCCGCGACACGCCCGAACTATCTGTCGCCTCTGCCTTCACCTTGGCAGTTCCCATTTTCAGGCCGGTTATCATGCTGTCTTCAGCAACAGTCGCTATCTCAGGGGTAAGACTTGTCCACTTCAGTTTTTTGTTGTCCGCATCAGCTGGTGTGACGATTGCTTCCAACTTTGTAGGAATGGTCTTGACTGCGGACGTTGTGTTGAGGTTGATGTCTGATACCTTCAATGGGGTTACGGTTACCTTGCAAGAAGCAGACACTCCAGAACCGTCCGTTGCGGTTGCCGTTATGGTCGCAGTACCTACCTTTACCGCTTTGACAGCGGCATACCAAACATAAAGAGAATCATTACTGTTTACAATCAACTCAGGATTCTCCCCTAAAGCGCCCACCGTTACGACGGACTCGTCAGAGCTTTCCAATTTGATACTTTTGATATCCGCATCTCTTGGGTATATAGTCATTCCCATTCCTTCACTTTTCGTTTTTGTCAATTTTATTTCTTTATGACGTATGCGAATGGAATCAACTAAGGGGTGGGGCACAGTAACCGTTGCTTTTCCCGTCACTTCTGAACCGTCCGTAGCAGCGGCTGTAACGATTGCTGTTCCAGGGCTGACACCTGTTATTTTACCCGTTTCCGCATCAACTTTTACTATATAAGGACTACTGCTGCTCCATGTCAGAGACTTATTGTCTGCTTCAACTGGCAGTACGGTTGCTGTGATTTTTTTTGTCTGTGTCTTTGCAACAGATACACTCGCAGGCTGAAGATTGACAGCTGTAACTTTCAATGGCGTTACAGTTACCTTGCAAGAAGCATGAACAGGCGGGACAGAACCATCCGTTGCGGTTACCGTTACAGTCGCAGTGCCAACCTTTACAGCTTTGACGACTCCGCTTGATGAGACTGTTACGACCGACTCGTCAGAACTTTCCCATTTAACACTTTTATCAGTAGCACCAGCTGGAAGTACAGATGCAGTTAGTGTTGCAGATGTTGTTTTGGCAAGACTTAATTCTTTTTGAATGACAATGGAAGTTACAGGATGGATGTCACACACAACATAACCGAGTGCATCCTTCAAATATGACCATGGAAATGAAATGTATGTAGTTCTTCCGTACGATGACACAAACAAAACACGTTCGGATGCCAACCTGCCACAGTTATTAATTTCGATATTATCACGATACTCTGAACCAAAAATCGTACTACCTTTAGCCTCCGGAGCATTTTGTGCATAACAGTATATTCTCCCAACATACCAACAACCAAAGCCATTTCCATTTTTTATATATTTCAAAGTTGCAGGAAGTCTAAACTCCGTGAGCTTAGCTGTACCGTTATCCCCATTTATATTTCTGAATGTATTTCCAGGTAAAGTAATAAGTAACTTGTTAAATTTTAAGATTACACGATGAGTTCCAGCAGCCAAATACATATATTTGGAAGGAGACACATTACTGCCATCAACTGTCATGCTTTTTATCGACAACGAATCAAAGCCCGAGGTAAACAACTTATATTTGCCGGAAGTACTAACAGAATAGACAGCCATTAGGTCCCTAGAGGCTTCATAGTCTTGTGCATAAACACTATGTGCGAACAAACTCATCAAAGCTATCAAAACGCCCAATAAGTATTTCCGATTATGTCGCAAATCCAACATCTTCATATTCTTGTTTTCTATTTCTTCGTTAATTTATTCCATACTTGTTCTATTTGACCGAATAGAGCGTCAGTCAAGACTTTGGAAAATCTTGGAGCGACACTCTCTGCTACATCTTCTATGAAAGCCGCAGCACCGTCCCTTAGCTTTTCCGGTCCACTTCGTGGAAAATCTTCCAGAGACGCACGCGTGGATTTGCGAATCAGCTTTCGCAACTTCTCATAATCCTCATTGCTTTCACTGCCACACAATTTCTTCATCAAATCCACCATGTCCATTGGCGTAAGCGAAACGATGCTGGAGTTGAATGAACTGTCGGCAAAGTTGCCGTCCTCTTCCAAAAGGTTGTTGGCATAGGAGCGAAGCATCTTGTCCTTGATGGAAAACTGGATTCTGTTTCCCTCGATTTTGTAGGCTGCTTTCTCAAGAATTTCCTTCAGTTGGGCATTGTAATCGTCATCCTCGGGATATTCCAGATTGCACCTGTAACGCAAGTTCTTTACTTTCGTCTCTGTCAGTTTCAACAGACGGCTCAACTCGAAGTCCGTCTTGTCACCATACCCATTCTCCATCAACAAATGGAAGAACGCAACGTCATAATCAGACTTGGAGATAGAATTGAATCTGTCAAAACAAGCCTTCAACAATGCGTCCTTGCTCTGAGGGGAGATTTTTGAATAGTCAATGTAAGTATTCATTTGCTTTGTACATTTAGGTGCAAAAGTAAATGAAACGCCCGAATTGTCAAAAAAAAAAAAATGGCTAATTTTCAAAAAACACGATTGTTTTTACAAAACGACTGTGTTTGACTGAGCGGCGGGAGGCTATTTCCTAATCTCAATCCTGAAAGTAGTGCCGACGCCAACCTCGCTGCGCTTGACGAAAATCCTGCCCTTGTGATACTCCTCCACGATACGCTTGGCGAGAGAAAGGCCGAGACCCCAGCCGCGTTTCTTGGTGGTGAAACCAGGTTTGAACACATTGCCGATGTCCTTCTTCCTGATGCCCTTGCCGTCGTCAGTCACCTCAATCACCGCCTTCTCCGGCATATCCTGCACCTCGATAGTGATATGCCCCTCGCCCTCCATGGCATCCACGGCATTCTTGCAGAGGTTCTCTATCACCCACTCGAAAAGCGAGGCGTTGAGATTAACCACGATGTCCTCCTCGAGAAACCTCTTAGTGATAAGAACCTTCGACGAAGTGCGCCGGTCCATATAGTCGATGACATAATCAACCACGTCGTTCAGACTTGAAGGCACAGGCTCCGGCAGCGACCCGATCTTTGAAAAGCGGTCGGCGATAAGCTGCAAACGCTTCACGTCCTTGTCCATTTCGGGTATGAGGTCATCGTCGGGATAATTCTCCTTTAAAATCTCCGTCCACGCCATAAGGCTTGAAATCGGCGTGCCGAGCTGGTGCGCCGTCTCCTTCGACAGTCCCACCCACACCTTGTTCTGCTCCGCCCTCTTCGACGTGAGCAGCGCGAAGATAGCCACGACGACGAATATCAGCACCACCCCCAGCTGCACGTAAGGATAATACGCCAGCCGCTTCAATATCGTGGAATCGTCATAACACACGTCGATATACGCGTTCTTGTCGGCATCGTCCATAGAGATGCGGATGAACCTACCGGCATTGTAAAGCCTGTGGCCCAAGTCAGCCACATACCTTATACTGTCCTCCCCCGACATACTGCCGAGTTCAAGGTTCCTGCACACCTGCGGACAGCCCTTGGCATCAACCACCACCACGGGAATGGTATGGTTCTCGTTGATAACCTTCAGCACAAGTCCGAGGTCGGTAGTCTCGTCGGCCATGTTAAAGGAACGCATGGCCTCCGCCCACACCTCCATCTTGTTCCTCTCCTCCTTTGCCAAATCCTTCACGAAAAGGTTTGACACCACGAGAGACGCAACGGCAATAACCACCGCCGCAAGAACAAGGAAAATCTTAACCTGTCTGATTCTGTCTGTCCACTGCATACAGGGGGATAACGGAGGAAAGGGGGAAATATTGTGTTATTCTAAGACAGAGAGGACAAATAAGACATTTAGGACTACTCGGACGGCTCAGACTAATCTGAGAGAACTGGGAGAACTGAGAGGTCTGAGTTGTCCAAAAACAAAAAAAGTCTCCAGAGCAAAAGCTCTGAAGACTCTCTAAAAAAAAGGCGGTTACCTACTCTCCCGCATTGCATTGCAGTACCATCGGCGCAAGC
>CAVHWJ010000235.1:0-4378 GCA_963639565.1 uncultured Prevotella sp.
TTGACAAAAGGGGAGGGAAAAGGGAGGGGGACACCTTTTATAATATAATAAAGGGAAAGGGGAATAGGACTAATAGGACGGATAGGACTAATGGGAGAACTGGGAGAACTGGGAGGACTGAGAGAGCTGAGAGAGCTGAGAGAACTGAGGAACTGAGGAGCTGAGAGGACTGAGAGCTGGGAGAACTGAGAGCTGGGAGGACTGAAAGCTGATAAGACCGAAAAAAAAATCCCACCGTTGAAGGACGATGGGAAAGGGACCTAATGTTTTCACAACGGAATAATCCTTATTGTGATTTGCTAAAAAATATGGTGCAAACTTAGCAAGTTTCTTTGATACTTCCAAACTTTTTCAATATCATTTTATATTTTTGCAAAAGATATTTCAACATCTTGCACAACAGACATATTGATGACTATGGAAACAAAACATATTCTTGGCCTCGACCTCGGAACAAACAGTATAGGTTGGGCAGTGGTAAACCGTGAAGAGAATGAGGGAGAAACGCCTGTGCTCTCAGGCATAGCCGGCGCCGGCAGCAGGATAATCCCCATGGATGCGGCGATGCAGAGCGACTTCGCCAAGGGCAACACCGTGTCGCAGACAAGGGACAGGACACAGTATCGTGGAGTGAGACGGCTGCGCGAGCGGCATCTGCTGCGCCGCGAGCGTCTGCACAGGGTGTTGGCACTGATGGGCTTCCTGCCCCGGCATTATGCCGAAGCCTTGACACGCTACGGCAAATTCAAGAGCGGCGTGGAGCGCCGTCTGCCATGGGCAAAGGACGACAAGGGCAACCCCATGTTCCTCTTCGCCGACTCCTATAACGAGATGCTGCAACTGTTTTGGCGTGAGCATCCCGAAATGATGAAGGCAGGGATGAAGATACCCTACGACTGGACGATATACTATCTGAGACAGAAAGCGTTGCACGGGGCGATAAGCGGTCAAGAGTTGGCATGGATTCTGCTCAACTTCAACCAGAAGCGCGGCTACTACCAGACACGCGGCGAAGAGACCGAGACGGACAAGACCAAGGAAGAGAAATATTACGCACTGAAGGTGATTGACGTTGTGGACAGCGGCGACAAGAAAGGCAAGGACACATGGTATAACGTGACGCTCGAAAACGGCATGGTGTACCGCCGGCCGGCAAAGGAACGCCCCGACTGGGTGGGCAAGGTGAAGGAATTTATCGTGACCACCCAACTGAATGAAGACGGCACACCGAAAAGGGATGGGGAAGGAAAAGTGAAAGAAAGTATTGCCATGCCCAAAGAGAGGGCATGGGGACTAATAAAGATAAAAACGGAAGATGATATACGAACATCCGGACTTACCGTGGGAGAATACATCTTCGGTGCCTTGTTACGCAATCCGAAACAAAAAATTAAAGGCGAGCTGGTGCGCACCATAGAACGGGAGTTCTACAAGGACGAACTGCGCCAAATCATTGAGACACAAAAACAGTTTATCCCGGAGCTGAACGACAAGGAACTGTATTCGGAGTGCATCAGCGAACTGTACCCACAGAACGAAGCCTACCGCCAGTCGATTGCCGCCAAGGATTTCACATACCTCCTGCTCGACAACATCATCTTCTACCAGCGGCCGCTCAAGAGCAAGAAGTCGATGATAGACGAATGTCCCTACGAATACCACGTATGCCTGAACGCAGAAGGCGAGAAGACAAAGAAACACGTGAAGTGCATCTCCAAGTCGCATCCGCTGTATCAGGAGTTCCGCCTGTGGCAGTTCGTCGGCAACCTGCGCATCTACCAATCAGGCAAAGACAGTGCAGGGAGACCCGTGGACGACATCGACGTGACACCCGACTTCCTGCCCGACGAGGAAAGCCGCGCCCGGCTGTTCGACTGGCTCAACGACCGCGCGGACATAAAGGAAACGGACTTGCTTACAAAGTATTTCAACCTGAAGAAGCCCAAAGGCAAGGGCGCGGAACTCCCCTACCGATGGAACTACGTGCGCGACAGGGCATACCCCTGCAACGAGACGCGCGGCAACATCCTTGCGCGCCTCGGCAAGGCAGGGGCAGACACCACATTCCTCAACGACAGAGAGAGCGAGGAACACCTGTGGCACATCCTTTACAGCGTGAGCGACCGCACCGAACTGCGCACCGCCCTCACACACTACGCCCAACGCCACTCCCTCGGCGAGGCTTTCGTGGAAGCCATGGCAAAGTTCCCGCCCTTTGACGCCGACTACGGGGCATATTCCGCCAAGGCCATAAAGAAGCTGCTGCCGCTGATGCGTATGGGACACCACTGGAACGCCGACGACATCGACGCAGCGACCAAAGAACGCATACAGAAGATTATCGACGGCGAGGCGGACGAGAGCATACGCACACGCGTGAGGGAGAAAGCCATGCACCTGGACAGCATGGAGCAGTTCCGCGCCCTGCCCCTGTGGCTGGCGTGCTATGTGGTCTACGACCGCCACAGCGAGGCGAGCGACACGACGAAATGGCGCAGCCTCGAAGACATCGACGAATACCTGAGGCGTTTCAGGCAGCACTCGCTGCGCAACCCCGTTGTGGAACAGGTGATAACGGAGACACTGCGCACCGTGAGGGACATCTGGAAGAAGCACGGCCACATCGACGAGATACACGTGGAAATGGGGCGCGAAATGAAGAATCCCGCCGACAAGCGCAAGCAGATGACGGAGCGCGCCCTGCAGAACGAGAACGCCAACCTGCGCGTGAAAGCCCTGCTGACGGAGTTCCTCAACCCCGAACTCGGCATAGAGAACGTGCGCCCCTACTCGCCGAGCCAGCAGGAACTGCTGCGCATATACGAGGACACCGCCCTGAACAGCGTGGACGAGCCGGACGACTACATCACCGACATTCTCAAAAAGTTCGCCGACGCAAAGAACCGTCCGACGACCTCCGACGTGAAGCGTTACAAACTGTGGCTCGAACAGCACTACATATCGCCCTACACGGGGCAGCCGATACCACTGGCAAGGCTCTTCACCCCCGACTACGAGATAGAGCACGTGATACCGCAGTCGCGCTATTTCGACGACTCGATGTCGAACAAAGTGATATGCGAGGCCGAGGTGAACAAGCTGAAAGACAACGCCCTGGGCTATGAGTTCATAAAGCGGCACCACGGCGAGAAGGTGACGCTCAACGGCGGACGCACCGTGACGATACTGGAGACCGACAACTACTGCGACCTCGTAGAGAAGACCTACGGCAAGAAAAACAGGGGCAAGATGCGCAAGCTGCTGCTCGAAGACCTCCCGGCGGAGTTCATAGAGAGGCAGATGAACGACAGCCGCTACATAAGCCGCGTGGTGAAGGGGCTGCTCTCGAACATCGTGCGCGAGGAGGGCGAGCAGGAAGCCACGTCGAAGAACGTGGTGGTGTGTACGGGCGGCGTGACCGACAGGCTGAAACGCGACTGGGGCGTGAACGACGTGTGGAATCACATCATACTGCCGCGCTTCCTGCGCATGAACGAGATAACGGAGTCGGAGAAGTTCACCGCCGTAAGCGCGACGGGCCACACCATTCCAGCCATGCCGCTGGAGCTGCAAAAGGGCTTCAACAAAAAGCGCATAGACCACCGCCACCACGCCATGGACGCGATAGTGATAGCCTGCGCCACGCGCGACCACGTGAACCTGTTGAGCAACGAGGCCGCCCTGCCCAAGAACCAGAGCAACCGCCACCAGCTCTCGCGCAAGCTGCGCCGCTACGAAGAGGTGACGGTGAGCCGCGGCGGCGAGCGGAAGAAGATTTCCGTGGCAAAGGAGTTCCTGCTGCCATGGGCAACGTTCCCTGCCGACGTGGAGAGGGCGTTAAGGGGCATCATCGTGAGCTTCAAGCAGAACCTGCGCGTAATCAACAAGACCACCAACCGCTCGCTGCGCTTTGTCAATGGCAAGAAGCGGCCGGTGGCGCAGACCTCCGGCGACAGCTGGGCGATAAGGAAACCTATGCACAAGGAGACCGTCCATGGAGAAATAAACCTTCAGCGCAAAAAGACCTGTGGGCTGAAGGATGCCATGCTTAGACCGCAGCGCATAGTGAACCGCGACCTGAGGAAGAAGCTGACCGAGCTGATTGGCATGGGCTTTACTGAGAAACGCATAAAGGCGTATTTCGCCGAAAACGCCGACACATGGCAGGACGTGAACCTGAAGAAGATAGAGATGTATTATTTCACCCGGGAAACCTCCGACCGCTTCTTCGCCACGCGCAAGAGCATCGACACCTCTTTCGACCGCAAGAGCATAGAGGAGAAGATAGCCGACACGGCGATACAGAAAATCATGCTGCGCCATCTGGAACGCTACGGCGGCAAGGCGGAACTCGCCTTCTCGCCCGACGGCATCGACG
>CAVHWJ010000236.1:0-4377 GCA_963639565.1 uncultured Prevotella sp.
CTGCAATAAGGGCAATGCGAGAGCCTCGAGTAGCGGGATGGGCAAGAGCGAATCCCGCGCATTTTTTATTGAAGTAAAACCTGAATCAACTAACTTTCCGATACTAACAGGGATTCTATCGGAGCATATATTGGATAGAATCCGTTTCGTGAATGTTTAAAGTAGTCTGGGATACTAAGTATAATGGAGTTCGTCTTACCATGTCGTCAGCAGGAGAAGCATTGAGTGTTTCTCCACGCCCTGTTTTCTGGGAAGAGCTTGACTTGCTTGAGCTCAACAAGAAAGGATGGATATATCCTCATGTAGAAGAACCTTTGCTTTGGGCTTGTGACCGACGCTACTTTTATAAGGGACAGTTTGTGTTTGAGGTAAAAGGTGGCAATATTTTCGATGCGCCTACAGTTGTACTACAAATGGGGTTTGAAAATTTAATTCTATCTCCTGTTGACATAGAGAAACTTCGTGAACGTAATGAGGACACCATGTTCATCATCGAACACGAGGCAATGGATTTCATAGACCAAACCTATCGCCGTTACAAAAATATTCGCAAAGTGACAAAAGAAAATCCCGACATTGATTTTCAATCACTTGCTGCCCATTTAGAGAAAAGGACCAAGCAAGAGCATGTTGTCGTAAAAGAAGATTGCGACAGCTTCGATGTCATGTCATTGAGCAAAGCGGAAGAATTGGGAAAATCACCGATACTAACAAGTAAAATAGATATGTTCATCGCTTCATTCAGCGGAGGAAAAGACTCACAGGTTATGCTTGATTTGGTCACTCGTGTAATACCAAGCGAAGAGATTTTTGTGATCTATTCTAATACTGGGTATGAACTTCCATCTTCTCTGAAACTGTATGAGCATACAAAAGAGTTTTATGAGACAAAATATCCATCTCTTAAATTTGAGATGACAAAGAATCATCAAGACGTCTTATACTATTGGGATGAAATGGATTCGCCAAGTAGAATTCATCGCTGGTGTTGTGCTGTTATGAAAACTGCTCCTATCTATCGAAGATTGAAAGAAATCCATGGCACCGGGAAGCAACCCAAAGTTATGGCTTTTGAAGGTGTCCGAGCTGAGGAAAGTGAACGACGTTCGCAGTATTCCCGAATAGGAAGAGGTGTAAAACATAGCAATGTTATCAATGTACGTCCTATCTTTGAATGGAGTGCGACGGAAATTTGGCTATATTTGTTGTTTCATAAACTACCAATAAACGATGCGTACAAAAAAGGCTTGAATAGGGTTGGCTGCGTCGTGTGCCCTCTAAGTTCTGAAATAGGAGACTGCATGGACAATCGCATCTTCCCCTTAACAGCAAAACCTTTTATCGACAAGTTAAAAGAGAACACTATTAAGGCTGGTATCAAAAATGTAGACGATTACATTAAATATCGAAAATGGAAGGTACGTGCAGGAGGAAATAGATACACCGCTTCATCTTCTATTTCTATTACTGTATCACAGACAGACTTTGAAGCAAGAATTGTTCATCCTAAAGAGAACATCACGGAATGGATGAAAACTTTAGGAACACTTACCTCTAATGTGAAAGATGCCACTATTACAGGTAGTGTAAAATATGGGAAAGTTGTTTATGACTACAAAATAGTGTTAGACCATGACAAAGATGAGCAGACTATCTCCATAACTAACTGTGGACATGACATAGACTTTGTCGGTCATTTGAAAAGAGTACTCTATAAAGTAACTTAGTAAGCGTCTCCGCATTTATACCTTGTCTCGCACTCCAAAAGTTTGTACCTTTGCCCCCATCATTTTAAAGGTATAGATTATGACAGCAGAAGAACGTTACGAGAAGGCATGGGGTTCCTTCTTGGTTTATCTGAACAGAAACCCCAAGGCTCAGCTTACTCCATTCTTGAAGGAGCGGCACGTCAACCATCGCACCATGCAGAACTGGATGAGCGAGAGGGGCTATTCGGTGCTGCGGGCAAAGATGGAAATTCGCGCCGCACAGGCCGAGGCGCGCAAGGAGAAGGCCGAGGCCACAAGCTCGACCACGGGCATGATGTTCGTCCCGCTGGAGCCACCGACGGTAGAGCTTCCAGCAGAAGACACCCTCAGCGGGATAAGCCTGACCTTTCCCAACGGAACGATAGTCACCATCAAGAAGGGCGGCGCCAAGTCGGTCATGCAATTGATTAAACTTTACGGGAAGGAGGATGCGCTATGTTCGGACTAAACGAGAACACGCCGTATTACGTGTGCCAGCGATACGTGCGCATGAACCTGGGCATAAACGGCCTGTACAAGATAGTGAGGTCCGAGATGGAGCTTCCGCCGCTTGGCGGCTCCGTCTTCATATTCTTCTCCAAGAGCCGGCAGCAAGTGAAGATGCTCAAGTGGGACGGCGACGGTTTCCTCCTGTACCAGAAGCGGCTGGAGAGGGGAACCTTCGAGCTACCCCTGTTCGACCCACAAAACAAGCAGTGCAAAATGCCGTACAAGACGTTGTCCGCCATCATGGGTGGAATTTGCCTGAAAAGCATGAGATACAGGAAACGGCTCAATCTATAGGACCAGAACGACCGTTGTAATTGACTGATTACTAATAAAATACTTTGCATTTTTATCAAAAAACATTTGCGTATCTCGATATTTTTTCGTACCTTTGCAGTATGACAAAGGACGAAATCATCACGCTATTGGGCGAAGAGCTAAAGCAAACCAAAGAGTTGCTTCGGCAAACCCAGGCGCTGCTTCTGCAAGCCAACAACACGGTGAGCTCGCTGACCATGCAGGTCGGCGAGCTCACCAAGCGTGTGAAGTCCCTGGAGGAAATGCTCGTCCAAAGGGGAGTCGCCATCGACAAGGCTGAGCGTCAGCTCAAGGCTCTCGGCAAGCTGGCCTCGGGAAAGAAGTCCGAGCGCCAGGAGACGGAGCCGCAAGGCGAGATGAGCCAGGAGGAATTTGACAAGAGGAAAAAAGAGCAAGCCGAGAAAAGAAAGGCGCGCAAGAACAACGGCGCCAAGCGCGACATGCACTATGAGATGGAGGAGAAGCATGTCACGCTGGACCCGGCCGTCGACTCCGATCTCATGAAGAAGCTGCGCCTTGTGGGAACCCGCGACTGCGTGCGCTACAGCATGGAGCCCATCAAGTTCGTCAAGACGGTGTACCACATCAACACGTACACCGACGGAAGCAACCTGTACCAGGCGGACACACCCAAGGCCTTGCTGCTCAACTCGAGCTTCACCCCCTCGTTCGCCGCCGGCCTCTTGCAGCTGCGATACATGTACGCCATGCCCGTGGAGAGGATTGTCAAGTACTTTGCTGACAACGGCTTCACGCTGAAGAAGGCCACGGCCAACAAGCTGATAGCCAGAAGCGCGGATGTGCTGGAACGCATATGCGAAGCCATCAAGCAAACGGTGCTCCGGCAAGACTACGTGGCGGCGGACGAGACTTACCACAAGGTGTTGCTGGCGAGGACGAAACCGACTGACAAGGGGTCGAGGAAAGGTTATCTCTGGGCGGTCTGCGCCCCAAAGCTGGGGCTTGTTTTCTTCGTCTATGAGGACGGCTCGCGGTCGGAGCAAGTCATCCTCGACGTGTTCTCCGACTACAAGGGGTTCGTGCAGAGCGACGCTTACACCGCATACAAGAAGATGGAGTCGGACGCCTACCCCGACATTACGAGAATAGCCTGCCTGCAACACATCAAGCGTAAGTTCATCGACTGCGGGAAGGAGGACAAGGATGCCCGGGATGTTGTCGGCCGCTTCAGCAAACTTTACCACAAGGATCATAAGCATACGGTCGGCAAGGATGGCTGGACGGTGGAGGACCACCAGGCCTACCGACAGGCTTACGCATCGGAAATACTGCCGGATTTATTGGAAAAACTGGAGGAAATATCTTCCAGGAAGGACTTGCTGCCCAAATCTGACTTGGCGCAGGCGGTGGGTTACGCCCTCAACGAATACAACGCCGTATGCGACATATTCAAGAGAGGCGACACGAACCTTGACAACAACTATATAGAGAGGATCAACCGATACATCTCCCTGTCAAGGAGGAACTCCCTGTTCTTCGGCTCGCACGAGGGGGCGAGGCGAGCCTCCATACTTTACACCATCGCCATCTCTTGCAAGCTGAATGGAATCAACTTGTTCGACTACATCGTCGATGTCCTCGACAAAACCATAGAGTGGCAACCAAACACGCCCTTGGAAAAATACAGGGACTTGCTTCCCGACCGATGGAAAAAGCAGTAACAGCTATCGAATAAACGCTGTTACTGCTTTTTTGAATTATGCAAGGTATAAATGCGGAGACGCTTACTGATAACTGGTGGTGTGGCTAAATACATCGAGCTACTTATTGATGCAAAATGTTA
>CAVHWJ010000237.1:0-4365 GCA_963639565.1 uncultured Prevotella sp.
GCCTGTATCGCCGCCGTGAAACTCTCCGAGCGGTATATCAGCGACCGTTTCCTGCCCGACAAGGCCATCGACCTTATGGACGAGGCTGCCGCCAAACTCCGTATGGAGCACGACTCGCTGCCCGAGAAGCTCGACGAGATAATGCGTAAGCTGAAACAGCTTGAGATTGAACGCGAGGCTATCAAGCGGGAGAACGACCAGCCCAAGATTGACCAGCTCGACAGGGACATCGCCGACCTGAAGGAACAGGAGAAGCAGTTCCGCGCCAAGTGGGAAAGCGAGCGCACTCTCGTGAACCGCATCCAGGATGACAAGGAGCAGATAGAAAGGTTGAAGCTCGAGGCCGAAAGGGCGGAACGCGACGGTGACTACGGACGTGTGGCTGAGATAAGGTACAGCAAGTTGAAGGTGTTGCAGAAAGACATCGCCAATATACAAGACCAGCTGAAAAACACCCAGGGCGGCGAGGCCATGATACGCGAGGAGGTCACCGCCGACGACATCGCCGAGGTGGTGAGCCGCTGGACGGGAATACCGGTGACGCGTATGATGCAGAGCGAGCGCGAGAAGCTGCTGCACCTTGAGGAGGAACTTCACAAGAGGGTTGTGGGGCAGGACGAGGCAATCAACGCCGTGAGCGACGCCGTGAGGAGGTCGCGCGCCGGACTGCAAGACCCCAAGCGTCCTATCGCCTCTTTCATCTTCCTCGGCACCACCGGTGTGGGTAAGACGGAGCTTGCGAAGGCTCTTGCCGACTACCTCTTCAACGACGAGACGATGATGACGCGTATCGACATGAGCGAGTATCAGGAAAAGTTCAGCGTCTCACGCCTTATCGGCGCGCCTCCGGGCTACGTGGGTTACGACGAGGGCGGCCAGCTCACTGAGGCGGTAAGGCGCAAGCCGTATTCCGTGGTGCTCTTCGACGAGATAGAGAAAGCCCACCCCGACGTGTTCAACATCCTGCTGCAGGTGCTCGACGACGGACGGCTTACCGACAACAAGGGGCGCACGGTGAACTTCAAGAACACCATCATCATAATGACCTCTAACCTCGGAAGCCAGTACATCCAGCAGGAGTTCGAGAAGATAACGCCGGCGAACAGCGACGCCATAGTGAACGAGACGAAGCAGAAGGTGATGGAGATGCTGAAGAGGACAATCCGTCCGGAGTTCCTCAACCGTATCGACGAGACGATAATGTTCCTGCCGCTCACAAAGCAGCAGATTGCCCAAGTGGTGACGCTGCAGATGAACGCCGTGAAGAAGATGCTCGAACCGCAGGGCTTCACGCTCAACGTTACCGATGCCGCCGTGGAGTATCTTGCCGATGCCGGCTACGACCCGGAGTTCGGCGCGCGCCCGGTGAAGAGGGCTATCCAGCGTCTTGTGCTCAACGACCTCTCCAAGAAAATACTTGCCGAGGAGGTGAGCCGCGACAAACCGGTAATCATCGACGCCAACGGCGCGGGACTTCAGTTCCGCAACTGACGGCAGTCGTTTGCTGCAAACCGTAGCTTTGCTTGGTGAACCGCACATTTTTGCGTTTTCTTCTTAAAAAACACGCCAAAACTTTTGCGGTTATCATTTTTCTTCATACCTTTGCACTCGGTTTTTAGCAGGATAGGGGCGTAGCCCAGCTGGTTTAGAGCGCTGCAGTCACATTGCAGAGGTCATCGGTTCGAGCCCGATCGTCCCTACTACTTTTGAAAAGGCAATCTCTTTGAGGTTGCCTTTTTTTATTCCTTCCCTTTTTATAATTGTCTGATTTAATTTGGCGAGTTTTCCTTTTTGATTTACCTTTGCAAGACAATGCGGTGCGTGCGGCTCCGCACATAAATAAGGTTTTAAAGAAAAAGAGCAATTACAGACATGGCAAATATATTTTCAGGCATGAATTTCAAGATAGAACGGCAGCACGTGAATGATTTTCTGCTGATATTCCTCGGCGTGATGGTCTATGCCGTGGGCTACACGGCGTTTATCCTGCCGGAGAAAGTCGTTATGGGAGGCGTTTCCGGCGTTTCCGCCCTCCTGTATTACGCCACTTCGTTCTCGCCGGGCTACTCAATCTGGATCCTCAACTTCCTCATGCTCTTCATCGCCATGAAAGCCCTCACGCGGCAGTTCATCTGGCGCACGGTAATCGGCGTTACGCTGCTCTCGCTGCTCGTCAGGGTGTTCCAGCCGCTGTTCGTCGAATACCCCATTGTGACGGCCGGCGAAGACCGCTTCATGCACGTGCTCATCGGCGGCGTGATGTGCGGCGCGGGACTGGGGCTTATCTACGCCCACAACGGTTCGACGGGAGGCACCGACATCATCATCGCCCTGCTCAACAAGCATTTCCGCATGAGCTTCGGGCGCGCCATGCAGTTCATCGACATAACGATTATCTCCTCGTCATACCTCCTCTTCCGCAGTATGGAGGTGATAGTCTACGGAGTGGCGTTCACGCTGATAGCCAGTTACGCGTGCGACTACGTGGTGAACGGCACGCGCCAGACGGTGCAGTTCATCATCATATCCCGTAAATACAAGGAGATAGCCGACGTTATCAACCGCAACGTGAAGCGCGGCGTTACGGTGATAGAGGGCAAGGGGTGGTACTCCAAGAAAGACGTGGACATCCTCATCGTGATGGCGCGCCGCTACGAGACGCAGGACATCTTCGGATATATCAAGCACATCGACCCCAACGCCCTCGTGTCGCAGTCCAACTGCCAGGGCGTGTTCGGCGAAGGCTTCGATTCAATAAAATAACGAAACTAAAACATTCAAGATATGCAACAGGAACTTCTTATTTACAATACGCTGACGAGAAGGAAAGAACGGTTTGAACCCCTCCATGCCCCCAACGTGGGCATGTATGTCTGCGGACCCACCGTCTACGGCGACCCGCACCTGGGCCACGCCCGTCCGGCGATAACCTTCGACCTCGTTTTCCGCTACCTCAAGCACTTGGGCTACAAGGTGCGCTACGTGAGGAACATCACCGACGTGGGCCATTTGGAGCACGACGCTGACGAGGGCGACGACAAGATTGAAAAGAAGGCGCGGCTGGAACAGCTTGAGCCGATGGAGATAGCGCAGTATTACACCAACCGCTACCACGCCGCAATGGGAGCCCTCAACGTGCTGCCGCCCAGCATCGAGCCGCACGCCTCGGGGCATATCATCGAGCAGGAGGAACTGGTGAGCCAGATCCTGAAAAACGGCTTCGCCTACGAGAGCAACGGCAGCGTGTATTTCGACATAGAGAAATACAACAAGACCTACCACTACGGCATCCTCTCTCACCGCAACCTCGACGACGTTATCAACGAGAGCCGCCAGCTCGACGGGGTGGGGGAGAAGCGCAACCAGGTGGATTTCGCCCTGTGGAAGAAAGCCTCGCCGGAGCACATCATGCGGTGGCCAAGTCCGTGGAGCGACGGTTTCCCCGGGTGGCACTGCGAGTGTACCGCAATGGGCAGGAAATACCTCGGCGACCACTTCGACATCCACGGCGGCGGCATGGACCTCGTGTTCCCCCACCATGAATGTGAGATAGCACAGGCGGTGGCGAGCCAGGGCGACCAGATGGTGAAATACTGGATGCACAACAACATGCTGACCATCAACGGACAGAAGATGGGCAAGAGCCTCGGCAACTTCATCACGCTTGAGGAATTCTTTACCGGCAAGCACAACCTGTTGGAGAAAGCCTACTCGCCGATGACGATACGCTTCTTCATCCTCTCAGCCCACTACCGCGGACCGGTGGACTTCTCCAACGACGCGCTGAAGGCGAGCGAGAAGGGACTGGAGAAACTGATGAACGGCATCGCCGACCTGGAGCACGTCGTGGTGAGCGACAAGTGCGACCCGGAGACGGAAGCCGTGGTGAAGGGTCTGGCGCAGAAATGCTACGACGCTATGAACGACGACTTCGCCACGCCGCAGGTTATCAGCGCGCTCTTCGAGGCTTGCACTGTGGTGAACAAGCTCACCAGCCACAAGGCCACGATATGCGCGGAATGTCTGGAGGAACTCTCAAAGACGATGCGCCTCTTCGCCTTCGACATCCTTGGACTGAAAGACGAGCGCGCCGCGTCGAGCGACGCACGCGAGGAGGCTTTCGGCAAGGTGATGGACATGGTGCTCGACCTGCGCGCCAAGGCGAAGGCTTCAAAGGACTGGGCGACGAGCGACCAGATACGCGACGCGCTGAAGGACGCCGGCTTCGAGGTGAACGACACTAAGGACGGCGTTACGTGGAGGCTTAACAAGTAAGGATAAAAGTCTGTCGGCACGTTCGACGTGCCTTGACAAAGACAATAAAAATGATAAAAGGTGGGGTTTCCGTTGAAGCTCCACCTTTAA
>CAVHWJ010000238.1:0-2296 GCA_963639565.1 uncultured Prevotella sp.
AAGACCATTACCAACGAGGTGTTCATGGTGGACTTGGCGAAGATTCCCCACTTGCTCGTTGCCGGTGCCACGGGACAGGGTAAATCGGTCGGTCTTAACGCCATTATCACGTCATTGCTCTACAAGAAGCACCCGAATGAAATGAAACTCGTGCTGATTGACCCGAAGAAGGTGGAGTTCAGTATCTACGCCTCCATAGCCAACCATTTCATGGCGAAGGTGCCCGACGACGACGAGGAGCCTATCATCACCGACGTGACTAAGGTGGTGCGCACGCTCAACAGTCTCTGCAAGCTCATGGACACGCGTTATGATATGCTGAAACTCGCCGGGGCGAGGAACATAAAGGAATACAACAAGAAATTCCTCAATCACCAGTTGCGCCTTACCGACGGACACGAGTTCATGTGTTACATAGTGGTGGTTATCGACGAGTTCGGCGACCTCATCATGCAGGTGGGCAAGGAGGTGGAGCTGCCTATCGCGCGTATCGCACAGCTGGCGCGCGCCGTGGGCATCCACATGGTGATTGCAACGCAGCGTCCTACCACTTCTATCATCACGGGTAACATCAAGGCGAACTTCCCGGGGCGCATGGCGTTTAAGGTGAGCGCAATGATTGACTCGCGCACTATCCTCGACCGTCCGGGCGCCAACCAGCTCATCGGCCGTGGTGATATGCTTTTCCTCAACGGCAACGACCCGGTGCGTGTGCAGTGCGCCTTTGTGGACACTCCCGAGGTGGAGCGCATCAACGAATACATTTCGCAGCAGCCGGGGCCTATCGAACCGATGGAACTGCCCGAACCGGCTTCCGACGATGGCATGGACGTTTCGGGCGGCGGCATCGACAGCCGTTCGCTCGACCCTCTCTTCGAGGAGGCGGCTCACGCTATCGTAGTGACGCAGCAAGGCAGCACGTCGATGATTCAGCGTCGCTTCTCTATCGGCTACAACCGTGCCGGCCGTCTTATGGACCAGCTCGAGAAAGCCGGTATCGTGGGTGCGGCGCAGGGCAGCAAACCGCGTGAGGTGATGCTTCAGGACGAGAACTCTCTTGAGAACGTTCTGGCACAGCTGCGGCAGTAGGGGGATGATGCTCTCTTTGGCGGATGCTCTGTCAGTGGGATAATAATAACATTTACTATTAAGGAGAAAGGTCAGATATATGCGTAAGCGTTTGTTTTTATTGTTGGCGGCGGCAGTGATGTGTGTCGCCGGTGCCTATGCCCAGACGGCGCGTCAGATTCTCGACAAGACGGCGGCGACGGTGAGCGGCAGCGTGGGTTTCCGCGCCGATTTCAGGATGTCGGGTTCTTACGGTAATGCCAGCGGCAGCGTTGCCGTGAAGGGCAACAAGTTCAATGCCGTAACCCCGGCTTCTGTCGTGTGGTACGATGGCAAGACGCAGTGGACTTACATGAAGAAGACGCAGGAGGTGAACGTGAGCACGCCCACCGAGGCGCAGCAGCAGTCGATGAACCCCTACAAGTTCATTTCGCTCTATAAAAAGGGATATACGCTGACTTCCAAAGCCCTTTCCGACGGTTGGCAGGTGCATCTCGACGCTCAGAACAAGTCGCGGTCAATCAAGGAAATGTATCTCACCATCAGCAAATACTACAAACTGAAACAGGTGAAGATGCGCCAGTCCAACGGCTGGACTACAATCAACATCACCAATTTCCGCAAGTCCAGTCTTCCCGACTCCCAGTTCCGCTTCAACAGCCGCGACTATCCCAATGCCGAGGTGATAGATTTGAGGTAGGTTTCCGCTGACTTACGAGAAGAGGTCGTCAAGTTTGACTTCACTGTGTACAAGTCCGCTGTGCATGTTCCGCTTCACTCCGTATGTGGTGATGAAGGTGTGCAGCAGGGCTTTCTTTGTCTTTGTGGCGGCGCGGAAAGATGACATGCGTTCCCTCAGCCTTTGTTCGTATTCGGCGGTTATCGTGTACTCGTCCTTGGCGTATTTCATTTCGCAGATGTTTATTGCGTCGTCCGCACGGTCGATGAGCATATCTATCTGTCCGCCTTTCCATTCTGCGCCGGTGGCGTCGGCAAACGGACGGCTGTACCATGAATACACATTGGCAAGTACGCCGGATATGCCCAAGGCTTTCTTTATCTGCCGTATGTGATGCAAACACACCTGTTCAAAGGCATAGCCGCTCCATGCGTTCCGGCTTCCGTCATTACGCATATTGCTCCAGAATTGTTCGTCCTGTCCGCTGCTCCTCGCCACAAAGCGTGTGTAAAACAACGAATAAAGGTCGGTCAGCTGGTAAAGTGCCTC
>CAVHWJ010000238.1:2531-4342 GCA_963639565.1 uncultured Prevotella sp.
GCGAAAAGCAGTCTGTCGATACAGGCATCCAACGGAATCCCCTGTTCCATCATGTCCAGATAATACGGTATGCCGCCCAATATCATATAGGTGTCGAGCACTTGGTGGCGTGTGAGCGACATCTTCTTTACCTCGTTGAGGAACTGTTCCGTTTCCCCCAGCGTGAATGGCTTTAGATATATCTGTCGGGTAACGCGTCCGTACAATCCCCCCCTGTCGCCTATCAGCCGTGACAGCATCCATGTCGTGGCGGAGCCGCACACGAAGAGTTTGAGATTTGGTATCGTTGAAGCCCATGAGTTCCAGAAATATCCAAAGGCGGAGATAAAGTTGCTTCTTGGCGTGTCCATCCATGGCAACTCGTCCAAGAAAACGACGATTAGGTCTTGATTAACCAGTGTGGAGAGATATTGCCTCAAAGCAGAAAAGGCTTCAAACCAGTCTTTCGGTCGCTGTACCGGTTTCCCTGAATATTGCTGCAATGCCAAACGGAACTGTTCCAACTGGGCGGCACGTGAGACCTCGTACATTCCCGTAAACGAGAAAGCGAACCGGTCGTTGAACATTTTTCTTATCAAAAACGTCTTTCCTACGCGCCGTCTGCCGTAGACAGCCACAAGTTCCGCCTTGCCGCTTTCACAGCGTTCCGCGATGATTTTCTGCTCGTATTCCCGTCCTACTATGCCGTTTCCTGCCATAACATTCTGATTTTATATTAATTGCCATGTCTTTCTGTTTGTGCAAAGGTAAGCAAAATTCCCGAAAATATGTCTGAAATGCCGCCCTAACTATCCTTTTTAACATAGTTAGGGCGGTGTTATAGCTTATAGTACCGCCCTAATTGTCTGTTTTTGCATAGTTAGGGCGGTGTTATAAGAGGTTTTTCAACGTATGTCGTTTTCTGTTCCTTTAGTCGGCAATCCGTGCCGTTGCCCTATACCTTATATAATATATGGGTACAATCACTAAGATGTGGAGTCATAGAGTTAAGTGAAATCTATCAAAAATAATAATATGAAGAACTTTCCAAAAATTGGTATTCGTCCGATAATCGACGCACGTCAGGGAGGAATACGCGAGAGCCTTGAAGAAAAGACAATGGCAATGGCCAAAGCTGTGGCGGAGTTGATTTCCGGTAATCTGAGGAACGGCGACGGCTCGCCCGTGGAGTGTGTCATCGCCGACACCACAATCGGGCGTGTGGCTGAGGCCGCGCGCTGCGCGGAGAAATTCGAGAACAGTGGGGTGGGGGCTACAATCTCCGTTACGCCCTGCTGGTGCTACGGTTCGGAGACAATGGACATGAACCCCACTTACCCCAAGGCGGTGTGGGGCTTCAACGGAACGGAGCGTCCCGGTGCCGTGTATCTTGCCGCCGTGCTCGCCGCACACGCTCAGAAGGGCTTGCCGGCTTTCGGCATCTACGGACATGACGTGCAGGACTTGGAAGACAACACCATTCCCGACGACGTTAAGGAGAAAATACTGCGCTGGGCGCGCTGCGCACAGGCCGTAGCCACGATGCGCGGCAAGTCGTACCTCTCTATCGGCAACGTGGCGATGGGCATCGCCGGAAGTATCGCCAACGCCGATTTCATGCAGGAGTACCTCGGCATGAGGGCTGAACAGGTGGACATGACGGAAATACTGCGCCGTATCGACCTGGAGATTTACGACCATGAGGAATACGAAAAGGCTATCGCTTGGGTGCGCGCCAACTGCGTTCCCAACGAGGGCGAGGACATCGGTAACCGTCCCGAAAAGAAGAAAGACCGCAAGGGCAAGGATGAGGACTGGGAGTTCGTCACCAA
>CAVHWJ010000239.1:0-4310 GCA_963639565.1 uncultured Prevotella sp.
TAAATCCAGCTTTTCCATTACGACAAGACGCTAAAAGATTCCGCTTCCTTACCTGTCCTGCGGCGGTAGTCTTCCCTCATTTGCCTTTCCATATTGGCGATGTATTCGGCCTTGCGCTCACGCGAAGCCTTGAAGCGGCGCATAAAATCCGCCCTTTTCTCTTCAATATCCATTATATTGCCTCCTCATTTTTTTGGGCAAAGATAGCGCAAATCGGACACAAAACAAAACAAGCTGGCTTTTTAATGTTGAAATAAAACCGCAACTCTTCATTTAAAGGGCTTTGCCAGCGGCAAGCCACCGCTCCACCAGTCGTCCAACGTCCGATGGACGACCGTTCATCGGTCGATGGACGCTTGTAAAACTACCGCTCCGCCAGTCTTCCACCGTCCGTTGGGAGACCTCCCATCGTCCGATAACAGGTCTCCCATCGCCCGACAACAGACCTCCCATCGGCCGATGGGAGTTTGGCGAACCACCCTTTTAAACGGAAGAGTCGTATGCAATATCCCTCTCATGTCTTGCCGTTACAGCAGTTTTTCTATTTCGCTAACTGCCATTGAGGTTGCTACGGAAATCTGTTCGGGAGAGAAACCGGCTGAAAGCATACGCTTCACGGTGGCGACTTTTTCGTTGTTTACACCGTCTGCCCGTCCCTCTTCGTAACTGTCGTGTTGCATTGATCTCTCCACTCTTACACCGTCCCAGAACTTGTCATACGCCCTCAGCTCCGCCTCGTTGAAAGCGGAAATTTTCAGCCCCTCCAACGCCTTGCTGTTTCTCGGACTGACGAATAGGCTTATCAGCAAATCGGGATGCTTGCCGAAAATCTTTTTGAAGGTCAGGTCGGCCTTAGGGTCAAGGTATTTCATGTTCTTTTATAGTTCTTTATACGATGTAGCAAAGTTACGAATAATTTCCGACACGGCAAGACGCTGCGGGCAAATTCGCGCCTGTCAAAAGAATAGACCGTATTATATAAGGTACATAACAGCAGGACACACGTCAGTTATGAAAGGCTATTATGAAAAAGACAATTATATCAGCATTGACGCTGCTTGCGGCTGCCACAGGCACCCTGGCACAGAAAAACGACGTGTTCACACAGAGGCAGTACCTCAGCGGACACGGATGCGACGACATGGTGCAGTGGGACTTCTTCTGCACAGGTGGCAACAACTCGGGCAAATGGACAAAGATAGGAGTGCCCTCGTGCTGGGAACTGCAGGGCTTCGGCACTTACCAGTATGGCATGAAATTCTACGGCAAGGCGTTCCCCGACGGCGTGGCAGACGAGAAGGGAATGTACAAATACGAGTTCACGCTGCCCAAGGAATGGGCGAACCACCACATCGAACTCGTGTTCGAGGCTTCGATGACCGACACCCAGGTGATGATTAACAAGCGCAAGGCCGGATCGAAGCACATGGGCGCGTTCTACCGCATAACTTACGACGTGACAGACCGCGTGAACTTCGGCGACAAGAAGAACCTGCTCGAAGTGACCGTGAGCAAGGAGAGCGAGAACGCCGGGGTGAACCTCTCGGAAAGGCGCGCCGACTACTGGAACTTCGGCGGCATCTTCCGTCCCGTGTTCATCGTATGCAAGCCGGCTCTCAACATCGAGCGCACGGCAATCAACGCCACAGCCGACGGCAGTTTCAACGCCTACGTGCTGCTCAACCACACCATTGAGGGGGCTAAGGTGAAGACCACGATCAGCGACATGAGCGGCAGGAAGGTTGGCGAGAACGTGACCGACGTGCGCAAGGGCAGCGACCACGCCGACGTTTCTTTCAAGGTGAACAACCCGAAGCTCTGGACGGCGGAGACACCGAACCGCTACAAAGTGGACTTCGCCCTGATTGATGCCAACGGAAAGACGCTGCACATCAAAAAGGACAAGTTCGGTTTCCGCACGGTGGAGACGCGAGAGAGCGACGGACTGTATATCAACGGCACGAAAGTGAACATCCGCGGCGTGAACCGCCACAGCTTCCGTCCCGAAAGCGGACGCACGCTGTCGTACCAGAAGAACCTGGAGGACGTGAAGCTCATCAAGAGCCTCAACATGAACGCCGTGAGGCTCTCCCACTACCCTGCCGACCCGGAGTTCTACGACATCTGCGACAGTCTTGGCCTCTACGTAATGGACGAACTGAGCGGCTGGCACGGACACCACGAGACGGTGAACGGACAGAAGCTGATACGCGAGATGGTGACGCGCGACGTGAACCACCCCTCCATTATATGGTGGAGCAACGGCAACGAGAAGGGCTGGAACACGGAGCTTGACTGCGAGTTCCACAAATGGGACGTGCAGAAACGCCCCGTACTGCATCCGCAGGGCAATTTCAGCGGTTACGAGACGATGCACTACCGCTCCTACGGCGAGAGCAACGAGTATATGCGCAAGCCGGAGATTTGGATGCCCACGGAATTCCTGCACGCACTGTATGACGGCGGAGCGGGAGCCGGTCTCTACGACTACTGGGAGGTGATGCGCCAGTGGCCGCGCTGCGCCGGAGGCTTCATCTGGGCGCTCGTGGACGAGGGCGTGAAGCGCGTGGACATGGGCGGAATGATTGACAACGTGGGCAACTACGCCGCCGACGGCATCGTGGGTCCGCACCACGAAAAGGAGGGCAGCTACTACACCGTGAAACAGGTGTGGAGTCCCGTGCAGGTGTTCATGCCGCAGGATTTCAACGGCACGCTCAACGTGGAGAACCGCTATAATTTCCTCTCGCTCAAGGGAGTGAAATTCGATTATGACTATGTGAAATACACCGGAGCTAAGGAGACGGCGGTGAAACACGGCACAGTGAACGGAGCTGACATCGCAGCCGACTCCAAGGGACAGATCAGCGTGGGCGGCGTTCCTGCCGGAGCCGAGGCGTTGAAGGTGAAAGCCACCGACCAGTACGGCGAGGAGGTGTTCACATGGGTGTTCAAACTGAAAGACACCGATAAGCTGTTTGCCGGCGGCAAGGGCGGCAAACGTCCGCAGATGCAGGGCAACACGGTGAAGGCCGGCAACGTGACATACTCGTTCAACGCCGCTGACGGAACGCTCGCCGGAGTGACCACGGGCAAGGGGGAATACAAGTTCGCCGGAGGACCCAAGTTCTTCGCTTACAGGCGCACCGACCGCTCCATGGACCAGTTCTATAACCACGACGATTCTGAGGCGGAGAAGAAGAAGACCACATACACGGAATACGCCGAACAGGGCAAGTTCGACAAGCTCACCGCAAGCGAGGGCGACAACGACACGCTCGTGGTGACAGCCACCTACAAGCTCGGTTCGCTGCAAAAGGCAGAATGGCACATCGCCCCCGACGGCGGCGCGCGACTTGTCTACACGTATCTCTTCAACGGCGTGGTGGACCTCATGGGTGTGAAGTTCGACCTGCCCGAAGAGGAAGTTACCCACAAGGAGTGGCTTGGCAACGGTCCCTACCGCGTGTGGAAGAACCGCGTTCACGGTCCGCAGCTCGGCATCTGGGCAAACGACTACAACGACCCCATTCCGGGCGAGAGCTTCGACTACCCCGAGTTCAAGGGATATTTCGCCGGGGTGCAGTGGATGAAGCTTTCCACCAAGACCGGAACCATAACGCTGCAGCCGGGCGACAGCGGCAAGGACTACGTGGGCGTTTACCAGCCGCGCGACGGACGCGACAAACTGCTCTACACCCTGCCCGAGACTGGCATCAGCATGATGCAGGTGATACCGGCGGTGAGGAACAAGGTAAACACCACCGACCTCAACGGTCCGTCGGCACAGCCGGTATGGTCTAACGGCACTTACACGGGTGAGATAAGGTTGAATTTTGAATAGTTTTTAGAACAGTGACGGTGAAAAAACAAGTTGGTTTGGTTTTTCATCGTCACATAGTATACCACTATATATAAATGAAAAGACTGACAGCACTAATATTGGCGGCTGCGGCGATGCCTGCTTTCGCAGGAGGACAGCAGGATGCCGCACGCCCCGCAGCGACGTGGCATGAACAGTTCGCCAACCCGCGGGAACAGGCGATGCCGTGGACTTTCTGGTATTGGATGTTCGGCAACGTGAGCGACGCGGGCATCCGCCTCGACCTCCACGCCATGCACGACGCGGGGATCAAGGGCTTCTATCTCATGCCCATAAAAGACCCGACGGACAGCAAGGACGGACTGGGCGGCACGGCGCGCCAGTTGTCGGCGGAGTGGTGGAAGAGGATGGACACTGTGTTCCGCACCGCCGACAGCCTCAACCTCCAAATGGGAATACATTTCTCCGACGGCTTCGCCCTTGCCGG
>CAVHWJ010000240.1:0-4302 GCA_963639565.1 uncultured Prevotella sp.
TTTGTAAACACATTTAATTGTTCATAAATGTGTCTACCTATATCAGTATAAGACACTATAAGTAAATTTATGAAAATTCGTGGTTAATTCATGGATATTCATGTCGAAAGAAAGCAACAATTCTTTTTTGAACATAAATTTTCCATGTATTAACCACGAATTTACCATAAATTTTGGCGTATGGGTCATATCTTTCAGTTACGGTGAGGAAATCCTATCAAATCCTTTTTTCATTGTCACTTTACGTAAAAATGCAGATGAATAGGATTTTACTGCAAGAATAAATGGGCTAATGAAGGAAAAATGCTTACTTTTGCATGGCATATCCTAAAAAGTTCAACAAAATAGGGTCTGGGAGTATGATAGATTTCGTGCAGTATAAGGAACTTGTCTATAAAATCATCGGTGCAGCCATGAAAGTGCATGCAGAGATGGGATGGGGCTTGTTGGAACCGGTTTATCAGGAGGCTCTTCATCTGGAACTCCTTGACGAGGGTATCGCGAATGAACGTGAGAAAGAGATATTATGTTTCTACAAGCACCACTTGATGGAGAAGAGATACAAAATGGACATCGTGGTGGGGGATATTGTAGTTGAACTGAAAAGTGTGGCGGATTTGACTCCGGTTCATCGTGCGCAGTTGTTCAACTATATGCGGCTTACAAGGAAGCCTGTGGGGCTGCTGGTCAATTTCGGGGCGAGTAGTCTTCAGGGTGAAAGGTATGCTTTCATTGAGGACACTAACGAATGTGTGCTCCTCGACAGGAATATGGATTTGCTGGGATATGGATGACAACTGTAACTCTTAGTTTAGAACACGAATTTCCATGAATTAACCACGAATTTCCATAAATTTAGTTTGACAGGTATGAAGAATAGTAGGGCAATAAAAATTCATGATAAATTCATGGGAAATTTATGGGGATTAATGTTCAAAAAAGAAATATATTGTTGGATACGAATTTCCATGAATTAACCGCGAATTTCCATAAATTGGGTTTGATGGGTGTGAGAAATAACTGCATAACAAGAATTTTTGATAAATTCGTGGTAAATTCATGGGGATTTATGTTCAAAAAGAATTGTTGTTTTTCTTCGACACGAATATCCGTGAATTTACCACGAATTTTCATAAATTAGGTTTGATGTAGATGAAGAAAAACATTCATGGTAAATTGTAAAACCGAATTTGCCCCGCAAAAATTTTGACGTTTCGCCATAATGCGCTACCTTTGCATGCGGTTGGCAAAATGCCAACTAAGGGGTGCTGCCGCTCTTGCGGATGCTGAGATTAGACCCAATACGCCTGATCCGGGTAATGCCGGCGTAGGTAACGACATTAGGATTTTCCCCTTATTTATTAAAAGGTAAACGCGGCGTGCATACGGCACGCGGCACAATGTGTGCCGCTGCGAGCCGCCGCAGAAGACAAAACAGGTAACAACCGAAATGAAACAAATCAATGGCGTGGCAATGGCCGTTGTCTGCACCCTCTGCGCGCAGAACGCCCTTGCCGAGCAGAAAGTGGACACGGTGAACGTTCAGCAGCTGAACGAGGTAGTGGTAAAGGCCGTGCGTGCGCAGAAAAACGCGCCGTTCGCCGTGGCGAACATCAAGAAATCAGAACTCAAGGACTTCGCCGCGACGGGCAAGGAGCTCCCCTTCCTCTTCTCGCGCACACCCGGCGTGCTGGCGTGGAGCGAGAGCGGAACAGGCACCGGGACAACCTATATGCGTATGCGCGGGGCAGCCGGCAGCCGCATCAACGTTACGCTCGACGGCGTGTCGCTCAACTCCCCCGAAGACCAGACCGTTTTCTGGGCAAACATGAACAGCTACGCCTCGCTCATGGGCAGCGTGCAGATACAGCGCGGCGTGGGAACATCAACCAACGGCGACGGTGCCTTCGGCGGAACGGTGTCGCTCCAGACAGCCGCCCCCTCGCTCAAACCGACTGCCGAACTGACAGCCTCTTACGGCTCTTTCAACACCTATAACGTGGGCGGTTCGTTCTCCACCGGACTTCTCTTCAAGCACCTCATCTTCGACGGCGCATACCACGAGACGGCAACCGACGGCTACGTTCACGCCACCGACGGACGCTCCGGCTCTTACTACGGCGGACTGACTTGGCTGGGCGACAATTTCCAGATACGCTACAAGAACATTGGCAACTTCGAGAAGACAGGCCAGGCATGGAACGGAGTACTCGGCGGCGACTATAACAGCAGCGAAAGCTACCGCGGCGACGGCAGCTATAACTCCATGTCTTACAAGGAACTGTGGGAGGCCGGCATCGGCAAGGTGAACACCCTCGTGGAGAACATTGAATACAACCCCAAGAACTGGGCCAACGGCGTCTACACCATCGTGCCTTACACCATGCGCGACGGTTCGAAGTGGGACAAGAGCACCGACAATT
The DNA here is from genome assembly GCA_963639565.1 of uncultured Prevotella sp. Classification (GTDB taxonomy): domain Bacteria; phylum Bacteroidota; class Bacteroidia; order Bacteroidales; family Bacteroidaceae; genus Prevotella. Next base: position 2,424 of record CAVHWJ010000240.1, read on the forward strand.
TCTATCAGAACCACAACATCCTCTCTGCCGTTTGGCAGCCCTCCGACCATTGGTCGCACAACTTCGCCCTGCACTACACCTACGGCTACGGCTATTACAACGAGTTCAAGCCGAACGCAAAGCTCTGCTCCAAGTTCGGACTCAACGAGTTTGACGCCGACGGCGGAAAGGTGGCGTGCAACGTGGTGCGCAAGAAGGGACTTACGCAGCACGCCTACGGCCTCGTTTACAACGTGAACTTCAAGAACGACAGTTGGGACATCATCGCCGGGACGAACCTCCAGCAGTTCCGCGCCAGCCACTGGGGCTACCTCACCTATATCGAGGACGAGGCGATAGAGCGCAAGTATATCGGCAACAACAAGGACTACAAGTATTACGACTCCGACGCAAGGAAGAACGATTACAGCGCGTTCGTGAAGGCCACCTACACCTTCCTCGACAACTGGAACGCGTTTGTGGATTTGCAGTACCGCCGCGTGGACTACAAGACCGACGGCTCCAACGACCGCTTCTACAAGACATCGGCAACTGACCTTGCCGGCAACAAGCTCTACGCCCACCACATGCTCGACATCAACGAGCACTTCAACTTCTTTAATCCCAAGGCAGGAGTGAGCTACACCAACGGCGGACACAAGGCTTACGCCTCGGTGGCATACAGCAACCGCGAGCCGGAGCGCAACAACTACACCAACAACGGCCACTACGGCTACCCCAAGGCCGAGAAGCTCCTCGACGTGGAGGCCGGCTACCAGTTCAACGGAACTAACTGGCACGCAGGGGCTAACTTCTACTATATGGACTACAAGGACCAGCTCGTGCAGACAGGCGAGACATCCGACATCGGCGAGGCTCTCACCACCAACGTGAAGAAGTCGTACCGCATGGGTGTGGAACTCACCGCCGGCTGGTCGCCCCTCTCATGGTTGAGCGTGGAGGGCAATGCCGCCCTGAGCAAGAACAAGATAAAGGACTTCGACGAGGTGGTTGAGGCTTGGGATTCCGACCCCGTGGTGAACCACTACGACAACTCCACGCTGGCATATTCGCCGAGCGCGATACTCAACGGATTCGTGGACTTCCACCACAAGGGCTTCAGCGCTACATGGCACACCAACTTCGTGAGCAAGCAGTATGTGGACAACTCCGCGAGCGACGAGCGTTCGCTGCCCTGCTTCTCGCAGAGCGACCTCGCCCTCAGCTACTCAGCCAACGTCACCAAGGCGTGGGGCATCAAGAACGTGAAGGTGGGTTTCGACTTCAACAACATCTTCAACCGCCACTATGCCCAGAGCGGTTTTGTGTGGTACGGCTGGTATAATGGAGGCAAGCGTTATTCCACAATGGCGTATATCCCCACTGCCGGCTTCAACGTGATGGCTCACCTCACACTGAAATTCTAATTGGCTTGATAATATGACAGGAATGCTGGAGTCCCCTTGGCGGGCTCCGGCATTTTTAATTGTTTTTTCACGGAATATCCTATAAAGCAAAACATCAATGCAACAATACCTCGCCGAACACTGGCTCGACATCTTCACCACCCTCTTAGGGCTGATATACATCTGGCTCGAATACCGTGCGCATATCGCCCTGTGGCTTGTCAGCGTAATAATGCCCGCCATGGACATAGTGCTCTATTGGGAGCACGGTCTCTACGGCGACGCGGGAATGGCGGCATACTACACCCTCGCCGGTGTCTACGGCTACGTGATGTGGCGTTACGGCGCGTCGCTCCGCAATTTCTTCGGGAAGACGGAAGGCAAGCCTGTCCGCGAAATCCCCATCACCCACATGCCGGGGCGTAAATATTTCCCCGTGGCGGTGGCGTTCTTCGCCGTGTGGGCGGCGACATACGGCGTGCTTGTGTCGTTCA
>CAVHWJ010000241.1:0-4301 GCA_963639565.1 uncultured Prevotella sp.
AATTTTTAGAACACGCCTTTAGTTATTGCTGTCTGAGTTTTCTGTTTTATCGGACATCAATAGGCGGAAACCGCCGCCCTGTTTGTCTCCCATCGGCCGATGGACGCTTGGCAAACCGCCCCTTTAAGCGAAACCGCCGTGTGCCTCGTGGACAGAATTTGATTTTGTTTGGCGTCACCTTCGCCAAAAGTGCAAAAAAAATGATACCTTTGCGCTAAAATTGGAAATACCATAATGGCAGATAATACATATAACGTTCTCGATCTCTTTTGCGGATGTGGCGGTATGTCACTCGGCTTTGAAAAGTCAGGATATAACGTTGTCTTGGGCATCGATATATGGAAAGACGCTCTCGAGACCTACAAATACAATCATCATGAAAGTCAAGTGTTGCAGGGCGATATGTCTACACTGACAGGCGAGGAGGTGGAATCGCTTATCGGAACGTCAAAAGTGGATGTCATTATTGGCGGTCCGCCTTGTCAGGGGTTTTCCGTTGCGGGGAAAAGGATTGTAGATGATGAGCGCAATAAGCTGTACAAGGGATTTGTGAGACTTGTAAAGTATTTCAAGCCGAAAGCCTTTGTTATGGAGAATGTCCCTAATATACTGTCTATTGGAGATGGCATGGTGAGGGAATCCATCATAAAAGATTTCACCGAAATCGGTTATACTGTGAATGTGCAAGTGATGCTTGCGTCAGATTATGGCGTGCCGCAGAACCGCAGGAGGGCGGTTTTTGTGGGGCTGGCTAATGGGAAGACTTACGGGTTTCCGGAACCGAATGAAGGCGCGAAGGTGACTTCAAAAGAAGCGTTGAGCGATTTGCCTGAATACACGATAGTGGAAGGGGGTGATTATGTGTGTCAGCCCCAAAGCGAATACCAGAAATTGATGAGGGCAAATTCTGCCAAGGTGTATAACCATGAGATAACTATCCATAATGATAGGACAAAAGAGATTATCGCTCTCGTTCCTGATGGCGGCAATTACAAGGACTTGCCCTTGGAGTTACAGCAGACACGAAAGGTGCATATCGCATGGACGCGCTTGGACAGCAAGAAACCCAGCTTTACGATAGATTGTGGGCATAATCACCATTTCCATTACGAATACAACCGGGTTCCAACGGTTCGGGAGTCAGCCCGTATTCAATCCTTCCCGGACGATTTCGTGTTTCTGGGAAACAAGGGAAGCCAGCTTAAACAAGTGGGAAACGCAGTACCGCCTTTGTTGGCGGCGGCTATATCCACTCAACTATTAAAATACCTGTAAGATATGTATAATCCTGAAAACCAATATAGATGCACTATCATAAGGGGCAAGAGCCAGTCTGACATGGAAGACCTGTTGCCCCTTTATGCAAATGTGGTACACAAATACTGCCCCTGCGAGGAACAGATGTTCAAGACTAATGCGAGAAGGCAAATATCAAAAGCTTTGTTCTCCACTGAGGCATACGGCAATTTGGATTCCGCCAACCAAAAGACCGTGGACAACCATCTGACGGAAATTGCCGGGACGTTGCTGGGCTTGTATTACCCTATTAAGGAGGGAACTGATACAATTATCTGCGAGTCGGATTCCTGCAAATACCTTGTTGAAAAGCAGGACTTCCCGACGTTCTTCAAGAATTTGTGCCTTAATTTCCAATTCCCCAATGGCGCAAAATGGATGCAGTTCGTTCAGGCGGACATAGAAAAGCGTTTGAACATCAAGCCGTTTTGCTATATAGTGTCTTTGCTGTACTATGCGCAGCGGCAAGAAGAAAAAGTGCTGCTTACCAAGAAAGAGATAGGTTATTACGTTCTGAATAATCTCGATGTGTTGCAGGGCAAGGTGTCGTGCAAAGAGGTTTATGAGCGCATCATGTATGATAGAGCCAATAAAATAAAGCGTGATAAACTTAGCGGTTCAAGGGATTGGCAGCATATTAGGGAACAGTTCAATTTGTTGGAACTTGCCAATATCATCGAAAGTGACAGTTCTAACTTGTGGCTTAATCCCCAAGAGGCAAAGGCTATTTCATTTTTCCTTAATTCCAACGGAAAGGTAGATTTTGACTGCTACAAATACGATTTGAGCACCAAAGAGGGCAGGGAAGGTTTGCTTGATGACTGGAGGGCATACAATGGAACTTTCCACAAGGAATTGTATGATATAGATACAACCTTTGACGCTGATATAGTGATAGTTGATAGGGAAGCGCAAAAGGTAAAGGGCAGTGCGGTTAAATCGACCGTGGACTTGGGTGACGAAGGTGAAGCCTTGGTGTTCAGGCTGGAACAGGAACGAGTGCGCAAGTACAAAGAACGTTTGGTGAACAAAGTTCTCCTGTTGGGCAAGACCAAGGGTTTGGGCTATGACATTTCTTCTGTCGAAGCCGACGAAAATCCTGATAAGCCAGAGTTTGCAAGATATATTGAGGTCAAGGCAACGAAACGAATAACAAATCCAAGTTTTGACAAGACGTGGGGTGACTCTCTGAACCTGACGGCAAAAGAATGGATAGCCGCGGAGCAGTATGGGGATTATTACAACATATACAGAGTGTATTTCACCAAAAGCAACACTTTTGTGGTTCGTATCAAGAACCCGTATGAAAAAGCCAAGAATGGGGAGATAGAGGTTTATCCGACAGTTTATCAGATGAATTTTGACGCAAACGTAATAGAAAAGAGGTATGGCATATAAAGTGGCTTCGCTGTTTTGCGGCTGCGGAGGCTCCGACTTGGGGCTTCTCGGCGGCTTTGACTATTTAGGGCAGGAATACAAGAAACTCGATTTTGAAATCGTATATGCCGTGGATTTCGACAAATGGGCGGTGGATACGTATAACAAGAATTTCGTACACATGGCCGACTGTGCGGATATTTGTACGGTTGATTTTGAATCGTTGCCGGATGTAGATGTTATGATTGGCGGTTTCCCCTGCCAGTCTTTCAGTACGGTAAATCCTACGAAGGACACAAACGACGACCGTGCCAATCTCTATAAGCAGATTGTGCGCTTTCTGCAAGTCAAGCAGCCTAAATTCTTTATCTGTGAAAATGTCAAAGGCTTGATGACCCTTCAGGGCGGTGCCATTATAACCAAGATTTTGGGGGAGTTCAGTTCCATGGGCTACCGTGTGAAATACAAGCTCATCAAGGCTGTGGAATTTGGCGTTCCTCAGCGCAGGGAGCGTGTGATAATAGTCGGTGTGAGGAATGACATTGATGTCACTTTTGAATATCCCTGCCCCACGCACAACGAGAAAAATTATGTGCCGTTGAAAGCGGTTATCGACAAGCTGGACATAGACAATCCCAAATATTACTTTTCCGAGCGTGCCGTGCAGGGCGTCAAGAACGCCAAGAACAACATGAAGCGAGGTTTGTGGCAGGACTTGAACCAGCCATGCTTGACCGTCACTGCCCACTTGGCAAAAACGAGTATGAACTCCAGAGACCCTATTCTTTTGGTCGATGCGGAAAAAGAACTGTATCGTAGGTTTACGCCAAGAGAAGCGGCTCGTATTCAGTCGTTTCCGGACACGTTTCTGCTTAACGATTCCGAACCGAAATCTTATAAGCAGATAGGTAACGCCATACCGCCGGTTATGATGTGGCATATAGCCAAGGCACTTCAAACGTCGATAGCAAAAGGGAAGAGCAAAACTGTGGTGCATCAGCTTGATTTCATAAAAGCCAAAGAGACGTACCCCCAAAATATCGTAGAGAACGTTCCGATGGTATGTGACAGGTCTGATTTAGAGCCAGATATAGATAAAACAAAAAATGTATTGGTCAGCTTGGTAAAGGCTGACAATATTGAGCAATATCTTGACCGTTCGGCTAAGGTCTATTATACAGGCAAGAAATTCCCTTCAACGGTGGCACTTAATAAGCTGTATTATTTTATGCCCTATATGAAGCGGAAAGGCGTGCGCGACTTGTATCTTATAAATGTCGCAAGGGTGGGGACTAAGAAAGAGGTGCATCCTGAATGTGACGACAACGATTTCCGTCTTGTCTTTGAAATACAGTTTGTGAAGCAGTTGTTTGATGAGTATCAGCCCATCCGTCTGGATATATGGCAAGCCTTTACTGACACGACAATGGAGAAACTGATGTCGCTAAGTCCTAAATGCAAAGTTAGCGCAGAGGTGTCTCTCTGAACCTGACAGCAAAATTCAAAACATCCACGATGCAACTTGATAATGAAATAATTGTCGGGTAAATCCGTCGCTGACAGGCAAAAAATATCCCCTTGCCGCAATTATGCGAAAATAGATTTGACGCAAATCAAAAAAAATAGTA
>CAVHWJ010000242.1:0-4284 GCA_963639565.1 uncultured Prevotella sp.
GCTTAGTCTTATTCCGCCAGCTTGGTCAGCATCCACTCGCCGCCCCTGCGGGCGAAGGTGAGTTCCATTTCCATGCCGTTGGCGATGCCGCGCATCACAAAGATCTTTTGGTTGCTCTGCGTGTATTTCTGTCCGTACATAATGTTGTAGATAAATCCCGAGGGCAGTTCCGGGGCGAACGCCGGCCACGTGTCGGGGTCGATGTCGCCGTTCATGGTGCTGAAATCGTCGTCGGGGTCAGGCCCCGAGAAATGTATCGGGTTGCTCAGGTGGCTCGCCTGGTAGGCGGAGTCGGTGGCGAACTTCTCGTAGAAATTGAGGAACGAGGCGTTGTTGTTCTGATACATCGCCCCGGTGTTCACCTCCACGAGCATCCACTGTCCGTCGATGCGGTTGAAGATATACTGCTTCACCTTTTTGCGGCTCAGGTAGACCTTCTCCACCACCACGCTGTTCACGCTCGTGTCCTTCACCAGGTTCATCTGGCGGCGGTTGTCGAAGATAATCGTGTAATATCCCTGGTTCATGAAGAAATGCTCCATTTTCCACTGCCCCTTCTCCACGAGCCTTTCGCTCTTGCCGTTCACCACCTTCAGCGGAAACTGTATTCTCTTCATCTGCAGCTTCTTGTTGGCGGCGAAGTTGAAGATGAAATCGTCGAACAGTTCGTCGGCCGCCTTCGGCATCGGTTGCTCGGTGATGAGCTGTTCCAGTGTGTCGGCCGCGGTAGTGTCGGTGGAGTCCACCGCCGTTGTGTCGGCTGCCGGGGCCTTCCTTTCGGTGCATCCCGTTGTTGTCCACATCGTCAATGCGAGTGCGGCTGCAACAATCAATAATCCCTTTCTCATTATATCTTATACCATGAAACAAATCTCACGTGTATCTCTTTATATCGGGGTGTGCCTTGGCATACCCTCTCTCTCAAATTTTCGCAAAATTACATATTTATCTTAATATCTTGCAAATAATTCCCGACAAAAGTGGCGCGCGGAAAATAAATGACGTTTTGTGTGCGTTTTCTCAGAAAAATAAAGTAATTTTGCTCCCGATTTGGCTATAAAGGTAAATCGAAAAGCAGTTTTAATTAGACATGATACTTGACAAGATTGCAAGCCTCCTTGAGGAGGTAAAGGAAATGAAGGCGTCTAACGCCGACCAGATAGAGGCCCTGCGCCTGAAATATCTCAGCAAGAAGGGCGAGATAAACGCCGTGATGGCTGACTTCAGGAACGTGCCGGCCGAAATGAAGAAAGAGGTGGGCATGAAGATCAACGAGCTGAAGCAGACCGCCATGGAACGCCTCAACTCACTGCGCGACGCCATGGACACCAGCGAGGACAGCGCGCAGGGCATCGACCTGACGAGGACGGCCTATCCCGTGAAGCTCGGCACGCGCCATCCGCTCACTATCGTGAAGAACGAGATTATCGACATCTTCTCGCGCATGGGCTTTATCCTTGCCGACGGCCCCGAGGTGGAGGACGACCTCCACGTGTTCACCAAGATGAACTTCGCCGCCGACCACCCGGCGCGCGACATGCAGGACACGTTCTTTGTGGAGCAGAACCCCAACGACGTGACGAAGAACATCCTGTTGCGCAGCCACACGAGTTCGGTGCAGGCGCGCGTAATGGAGACATCGCAGCCGCCGATACGCATCATCTGCCCGGGCAGGGTTTACCGCAACGAGGCCATCACCGCCCGCGCCCACTGCTTCTTCCACCAGATAGAGGGCCTGTATATCGACAAAGACGTGTCGTTCACCGACCTAAAGCAGGTGCTCCTCACGTTCGCCCGCGAAATGTTCGGCGCCGACACGAAGATCCGTCTGCGCCCGAGTTATTTCCCATTCACCGAACCGAGCGCGGAGATGGACATCTCCTGCCACATCTGCGGCGGCAAGGGCTGCGGCTTCTGCAAGCACACGGGTTGGGTGGAAATCCTTGGCTGCGGAATGGTGGATCCCAATGTCTTGGAGCTTTGCGGCATCGACAGCAAGGTGTACAGCGGTTACGCCTTCGGCCTTGGCGTGGAGCGCATCACCAACCTGAAATACCAGGTTTCCGACCTCCGTATGTTCTCAGAGAACGACGAGCGTTTCCTTGAGGAATTTGAAGCGGCTAACTGATACCATAATATAATGCAAGGGCTGTACGGCGCATCATCCGCCGCCCGAAAACGAAAATCCCTGACAGTCACGTTCAAGATTGACTGTCAGGGATTTCTGCGTCAGCTATCTGACAATTCCTTGATGATGTCGTCCACGATATAGAGGTCGCTCATCAGGTAGAGGAGAGACCGCTCGTCGCGCAGCAGTTCGCCTGTCTTGCTGCGCTGGAATATGTCGAAAGCCCTTTCTGGCGAAATTTCGAGGCGTTCCGACAGACGGGTGCATATACGCCCTATCTTAATCCACAGCTGGGAATCCCTTAGCATGGTTTCACCTCCTTTCCTGCCAAATCATTGAGCGGTTCAGCCTTTATGAAACGCAAAGTGCTGTCGATCAGGGTCTGAGACAGAATACAAATCTGGTTGTTGGGCTGATGCTCAGAAAGACGTTTCAAGGCGAACTCCATTGACACGTCGCCGTTCAGATAGTCTTCAATCGTAGTGATAACACGGTCGTCGGCAATTCCGCCCTCGATATAGTCGTATCCGTTCCAAGGGCAACCGCCGTTTCGGCTCTCCACGATGAACTGGAGCCATTCCTCATCGTAAGCCTTGAAGATTTTGCACTTTGCATTGGCGAGGGCATAATCGTCGTCATGTTCGTAGATGTTCAGCCACTGCGGCAAACCGATGTTAGCCACACGCGTTGCCCACCCGACGGCCTGTTCGCGCAGGTCGGTGAGATAGAACCCCTTTCCGAAGTCCAGGTTGTCGCGCCCGATATGGCAGAGCGGCGCATCAACTATGTGCGGCGCGCCATGATATACAATTCGCATGGAATATAGCGTTTGTCATTATACCTTTGCTGCCTTCCCCTCCAGACGGTGCAACGCCCGGAGCAAGTCATTGACCACGTATTCGCGGCTTTGCGTGTGCGAGGCGTCAAGTCTGGTCGTCAGGCCATGGATAAGTCCCACGGCTTTCATGCGGTCATACATTTCCCTGCGTGAGCAGCCCGAAGCCTCCGCGGTGGCATCAACGCACATGGCGGCGAAAGCCAGCATCTGTTGAGTTTCCTTTGCGTCCATAAGTTTTGCATCAACTGAACAACCAGTTCTGTTTTGACATTGCCGAATGGCTATGCAGTTTATTTGTCGAGCACGGACTTCACGAGTTCCCCGAACTCAGCCTTTTCCATTGCTCCCATTTGCACGGTGGGCTTGCCCTTCGTGGGGATGAAGAGGAACATGGGGATGCTCTGGATGCCGAAGACGGAGGCAAGCTCTTTCTCTTTGTCCACGTCAATCTTGTAGAAATCCACCTTGCCCTTGTATTCCTTGGCGAACTCCTCGACCACGGGCGACATCATCTTGCAGGGACCGCACCACGTGGCGTAGAAATCCACCACGGCGGGACGCTTGCCCTCGAAAACCCACTCCTGCGGATGATTTTCGTAGTCCATCACCAGTTTCTTGAAGTCAGCGGCAGTAAGGCTGTGTACCTTGCCCGAAGCGTCATTGGCGGCATCGGAACCGACGGATTTGCCGGAAGACTGCCCCTTTGCTGCAGCCGCCTTCTGCTGTGCGGCGTTTTGCTTCCCAGTCTGCGAGCAGCCGGTCATCGCCACCGACATACAGGCGAGTGCGATAAATATCCTTTTCATATCGGAATGTATATGGCAGATGAATTACTGTTTCTCCTCCTCGGTCTCCTCCTTTTTCGGCGAGAACTTTATTTCGGTGATTTCCTCGATTTCGTCCTCGTCGAACCACTTTGAGAGCCTGTCCTTTGCCTTTTCCTTTATCTCCTCCGACACGTTGCCCACCTTGTTGAGCACATAGAGGAGCACGGCCAGGTCGTCGGACAGTCCGATGATGGGAATGGCGTCGGGGATAACGTCGATGGGGCTGATGAGGTAGCCCAGCGCGCCCACGATGATTGCCTTGTCCTTTAGCGACACCTTGTCGCTCTGCAGGGTGTAATACAGTATGAGCGACACGTAGACGAGTTTCGCTCCGGCGCGCTTGGCGATTTTCGATATTTTCTCCAGGAACTCACCGTTGGTGAATTTGTTGGAGTATGACATAAAATCAGGTAATTCCATGGGGTGTAATTTAAAATTTATGATTAATCAACGGCACAAATTTACGAATTATTTTCTTTCTCGCAAAGGAA
>CAVHWJ010000243.1:0-4280 GCA_963639565.1 uncultured Prevotella sp.
ATGTCCTTTTCGTCGTATGGCAAGTTCTTCATTTCCTAAATCCCATTTTGCTGTTATGTTCATCCGTGGCGTTTACAACAGGATTGCAAAATTAAGGAAATTGTCTGTGATAAAAGATTTTCTCTCCTTCCATTTGCATAAAAAATATAATATGTGTCGCGTGTGTTGCGTATATCCGATTAAAATTGCTAAATTTGCACGCATAATACGTATTAATTTCAATTATGAGTCTTGATGCATTGACAGCCGTCTCGCCAATCGACGGCCGCTACAGGGGTAAAACCGAAAAATTAGCAGAGTATTTTTCTGAGTATGCGCTTGTGAAATACCGCATACGGGTGGAGATTGAGTATTTCATCACGCTTTGCGAACTGCCGCTGCCGCAGCTTGCCGGCTTCGACCACAAGTATTTCGGCCCGCTGCGCGACATCTACCGCAATTTCACCGAAGAGGGCGCCGCAAGGGTGAAGGAAATCGAAAAGGTTACAAACCACGACGTGAAGGCCGTGGAATACTACATTAAGGAACAGCTCGACCGCATTGGCGACTTCGGGAAATACAAGGAGTTCATCCATTTCGGTCTCACCTCGCAGGATATTAACAACACCTCGGTGCCGCTCTCTATCAAGGAGGCACTGGCGGACGTGTTCCTGCCGCAGGTGCAGGAACTTATCGGCCAGCTCCGCGCTTACGCTGAGGAGTGGAAAGAAGTGCCGATGCTCGCCAAGACACACGGACAGCCCGCTTCGCCCACACGTCTGGGCAAGGAGGTGATGGTGTTCGTTTACCGCTTGGAGAAGCAGCTGGAGATGCTGAAGGCAACGCCCCTTACCGCCAAGTTCGGCGGCGCGACGGGCAATTTCAACGCCCACCACGTGGCGTACCCCGAATACGACTGGCGCGAGTTCGGCAACAGGTTCGTCAGCGAGAAGCTCGGACTTGAACGCGAGCAGTACACCACGCAGATAAGCAACTACGACTGCCTCGCCGCCGTCTTCGACGCGATGCGCCGCATCAACACGATAGTGATCGACCTCGACCGCGACTTCTGGATGTATATCTCAATGGAGTATTTCAAGCAGAAGATAAAGGCCGGCGAGGTGGGATCCAGCGCGATGCCCCACAAGGTGAACCCCATCGACTTCGAGAACAGCGAGGGCAACATGGGCATGGCAAACGCGGTGCTCCAGTTCCTCGCGCAGAAGCTCCCCGTGAGCCGTTTGCAGCGCGACCTCACCGACTCCACGGTGCTGCGCAACGTGGGCGTGCCGATGGGCCACGCCGTGATAGCCCTGCAAAGCACGCTCAAGGGCCTGCGCAAGCTCATCCTCAACCAGGACAAGATCAGCGAAGACCTCGACAACACGTGGGCGGTGGTGGCTGAGGCCATACAGACGGTGCTCCGCCGCGAGGCTTACCCCAACCCCTACGAGGCTCTCAAGGCTCTCACCCGCACCAACAGCAAGATGACGGAGGAGACGATACACGAGTTCATAAAGAAACTCGACGTGAGCGACAGCGTTAAGGCCGAACTCATGGCAATCACGCCGCACTCCTACACGGGCATCTGATTTTCGGGGGCTATTCATAAGGAATACATTATAAGGAATACCTATAATATATATAAGGGATAATTAAACAAGGCCGTGAGGCTATCATTAACAAACAACACTTTTAAAAATTATGGCAGAAGAATTTGAAAGCAAAGGCGCGGAGAACACATCCGCACAAGGGAACGAGGGTGGCCGTGAGGGCTATCGCTCGAACGATTACCAGAGTGGAAACAACCACGCGAACGGGCGTCCTATGCGCCCACGTATCAACGCACAGAGGGCTTACAGCTCAAACCGCAGTTATGACAACAACAGCGACGGCGGCTTCCGTCCCGAGGGCTTCGGCTCCGGACTGCAGCAGGATGCACAGCGCCGTCCCGCAGCCGGCTACCGTCCGCGCTATAACAACGGCGGCGACGGCGAGGGCTACCAGCCGCGTTCCAACGGCTACAACAGCCGCGGCGGCTACGGTCAGCGTCCGCAGGGTCAGGGCGGCTATCGTCCGCGCTACAACCAGGACGGCCAGGGCGGCGGCTACGGTCAGCGTCCGCAGGGTCAGGGCGGCTATCGCCCCCGTTACAACCAGGACGGCCAGGGCGGCGGCTACGGTCAGCGTCCGCAGGGTCAGGGCGGCTATCGCCCCCGTTACAACCAGGACGGCCAGGGCGGCGGCTACGGTCAGCGTCCGCAGGGTCAGGGCGGCTATCGCCCCCGTTACAACCAGGACGGCCAGGGCGGCGGCTACGGTCAGCGTCCGCAGGGTCAGGGCGGCTATCGCCCCCGTTACAACCAGGACGGCCAGGAGGGCGGCTACGGTCAGCAGGGCGGTTACAACAACAGCCGCGGCGGCTACGGCCAGCAGCGTCAGGGCGGTTATGGCCAGCAGCGCCAGGGTGGCTACAACAACCGCGGCGGCTATGGCCAGCAGGGCGGTTACGGCAACAACCGCGGCGGCTACGGTCAGCAGGGCGGCTACAACAACCGCGGCGGCTACGGCCAGCGTCAGGGCGGCTATCGCCAGCGCACGGCCGACTACGACCCCAACGCAAAGTACAGTCTGAAGAAACGCATTGAATATAAGGAGAACAACATAGACCCGGACGCACCGGTTCGCCTCAACAAGTTCCTCGCCAACGCCGGCGTTTGCAGCCGCCGCGAGGCCGACCAGTATATCACGGCCGGTGTGGTGAGCGTGAACGGACAGGTGGTGACGGAACTCGGCACCAAGGTGAAGCGCACCGACGAAATCAAGTTCCACGACCAGTCGGTGAACCTTGAGAAGAAGGTTTACGTGCTCCTCAACAAACCCAAGGACTACGTGACGACGAGCGACGACCCGCAGCAGCGCAAGACCGTCATGGACCTCGTGCAGAACGTGTGTCCGGAGCGTATCTATCCCGTAGGCCGTCTCGACCGCAACACCACGGGCGTGCTCCTGCTCACCAACGACGGCGACCTCGCCAGCAAGCTCACTCACCCCAAGTTCCTCAAGAAGAAGGTGTACCACGTGTATCTCGACAAGAACGTGACAGCCCACGATATGCAGCAGATTGCCGAGGGCATCACGCTCGACGACGGCGAGGTGCATGCAGACGCGATAGAGTATGCCCACCCCACAGACAAGAGCCAGGTGGGCATCGAGATCCACAGCGGACGCAACCGCATCGTGCGCCGTATCTTCGAGAGCCTCGGTTACAGGGTGGTGAAGCTCGACCGCGTGCAGTTCGCCGGCCTCACCAAGAAGAACCTCCGCCGCGGCGACTGGCGCTTCCTCACCGAGAAGGAAGTGGATATGCTGCGCATGGGGGCGTTTGAATAATATCGAGCGTTTGAATAACATTACACACGCTTATTAAAAAGACACTATATGAAAAGAACAAAAGTTGTTGACGCCCTGCGTAGCACCGACTACGGGGCTACGGTGAACGTGAAGGGGTGGGTGAGGACCCACAGGAGCAGCAAGGCTGTGGACTTTATCGCCCTCAACGACGGCTCAACGATAAAGAACATCCAGGTGGTGGTGGACCCCGCCAAGTTCGACGCCGACACCCTGAAGCAGATTACCACCGGCGCGTGCATCAGCGTCACGGGCGAACTCGTGGAGAGCCAGGGCGCGGGCCAGACGGTGGAGATACAGTGCTCCGAACTCGAGATCTACGGTCTCTGCGGCAGCGACTATCCCATGCAGAAAAAGGGACAGAGCTTTGAATATATGCGCCAGTATGCCCACATGCGTCTGCGCACCAACACCTTCGGCGCAATCATGCGCATCCGCCACAACATGGCAATGGCGATACACACGTATTTCCATGAGCACGGCTTCTTCTACTTCCACACGCCGCTCATCACGGCGAGTGACTGCGAGGGTGCCGGACAGATGTTCCAGGTAACGACGAAGAACCTCTACGACCTGAAGAAGGACGAGAACGGAAAGATTATCTACGACGACGATTTCTTCGGCAAGCAGACGTCGCTCACCGTGAGCGGTCAGCTGGAGGGCGAATTGGGTGCTACGGCCCTGGGGGCTATCTATACCTTCGGCCCCACGTTCCGCGCCGAGAACTCCAACACCCCGCGCCACCTCGCCGAGTTCTGGATGGTGGAGCCTGAGGTGGCTTTCATCGACATGGCGGAACTCATGGACCTCGAAGAGGATTTCATCAAATACTGCATCCGCTGGGCGCTCGACAACTGCAAGGACGACCTCGAGTTCCTCAACAAGATGAT
>CAVHWJ010000244.1:0-4276 GCA_963639565.1 uncultured Prevotella sp.
AGTGTTGCCGAGTTTTGAAATCTGTTTCCGTATATTGTCCGTCTGCGAGTTCTTGGCAATGTCCAATGCTATATTGCGCTCAACTGATACCGTGCTGCCGTCAAGTCCTGTCGCTTTGGCTTCAAGTTTTAATGCCCCTTCGGCGTATGTCAAACGAATGTTTATTGGCAGTTTCCTCACTGACCTGTCGTTGTTCATTTCCTTTTCAAAAGCCTGGTCGTTGTTGCGGTAGAGTGGGGTGTTGCTTTTGAGATTTCCGGGCATAGTCAATGGAAACAGCCTGTTTCCTTCTGCCCTGTTGATGCGGAAACCTTCAAGTTCGTTTTTGCTGTTTATAAAACAAAGTCCGTCGCCGTTGGCAAATGACGCGGTGCCGACGACATTGAACGAGTTGCCGCGTATCTCCTTTACCTTTCCCACATATTCGCCCATTGCCTTGGGAGTGTAGAACGACGCGATGTTCTTGGGTCTGCCGTCGAGGAAATATTCCGTAAATCCGCGGTTGAAAGTCTTTTTCAGGTTCGGCGTAAATTCAGTGGCAGTAATTCCCAATGAACTCCGGCGGTATTCGCCGCTGCGCTTTGCTATTATTTCGTTTAGCTTTTGACTGTACGCAGCGGTGACGTTTCTCACATAGTTGATGTCTTTCAGTCTACCCTCAATCTTGAACGAGGTAACTCCTGCGTCCGCCAGCCTTTCAAGTGAGTTTATGCGGCACATGTCTTTCAGCGAGAGCACATGGGCATTGTCAATGACAACGTTTCCGTCGTTGTCGATCAGGTCGAACTTCATCCTGCAAAACTGGGCGCATTCACCGCGGTTTGCGCTCCTGCTGAAACAATATTCCGACGCATAGCAGTTGCCGGAATAACTCACGCAGAGCGCACCGTGTACGAAAACCTCCAATTCCGTTTCGGGATGAGCCTTGTGTATTCCGGTGATTTCTTCAAGCGTGAGTTCCCTTGCGAGAACCACTCTTTGGAAACCGTGGCTACTGAGCCAAGCCACTTTGTCCGCCGTGCGGTTGTCGGTCTGTGTACTGGCGTGAAGGGCAACGCCCTCCGGCAGTGACAATTTCAGCAACCCCATGTCCTGCACGAGTATCGCATCCACGCCGATGCCTCCAAGTTCGTTGAGCAACCGCTGTGTAGATTCCAGTTCGTTGTCGTATATAATGGTGTTCACCGTGACGTACACCTTGCATCCGAACTTGTGCGCATAGCCGCAGAGCCTTGCGATGTCGTCGATGCTGTTGCCGGCGGCCTGTCTGGCACCGAACTTTTCAGCACCGATATACACGGCGTCCGCACCGCTGTTGATTGCGGCTATTCCACATTCAAGGTTTTTCGCCGGGGCGAGAAGTTCGAGTTCCCTCATCTGTCAGTCAGATATTTCAGTCAGTATTCGCTATTTAATCAGATTGATGTCGAACGGCGTTTCCTGATAAACGTAATAGTTTATCCAGTTCGTGAAAAACAGGTTGGCGTGCGCTCTCCACCTCACCACGGGCTTGTTCTCCGGATTGTCGTCCTTGTAGTAGTTCTTCGGCAAATCCACGTCGTCGCGTTTGCCCATGTCGCGGCGGTATTCCTGGTCAAGGGTGTTGGGGGCGTATTCCATGTGGCCGGTGATGAAGAACTCCCTTCCTCCGTTTGCCATTATCACGCTCGCGCCGCTTTCCGCGCTTTCCGCGATAAGCTGGAGTCTCGTGTCTTTCAAGATGTCCTCCGTGCGTATTTCGGTGTGGCGGCTGTGCGGCATATAGAATATGTCGTCGAAGCCCCTGAAAATCGGCAGTAGCGGTTCGAGGCACTGTTGCTCGAAAATCCCGAACATCTTCTTTTTGAGAGGGTATTTCGGGATGCCGTAGTGGTAGTAAAGCCCGGCCTGGGCAGCCCAGCAGATATACAGCGTACTGGTGACGTGCGACTTTGCCCATTCAAAGATGCCGGTTATCTCATTCCAGTAGCCAACTTCTTCATATTCAAAGTTTTCCACGGGTGCTCCAGTTATAATCATTCCGTCGA
Organism: uncultured Prevotella sp.; assembly: GCA_963639565.1. Lineage (GTDB taxonomy): Bacteria > Bacteroidota > Bacteroidia > Bacteroidales > Bacteroidaceae > Prevotella. The sequence goes on from CAVHWJ010000244.1 coordinate 2,028, forward strand.
ACTTCTCGTTTTCAAGTTCTTCAAAGTCCTTATAGAACATCATCATGTGTTCTATCGGGGTGTTCTTTGGAGTATGGCTTTTGAGTTTGAGGAATGTGATGTCAATCTGGAGGGGGGTGTTTGAAAGCAGCCTCACAAGGTCCGTCTCAGTCGTTATTTTAAGCGGCATGAGGTTCAGTATCACAATCCTCAACGGTCGGATGTCCTGTGTGTGTGCTCTTGTGTCGTCCATAACAAAAATATTCTCTTCCTTCAGAATATCTATGGCCGGCAATTTATCTGGAATTCTTAATGGCATATATCTGTTTTATATTACTACTGCAAAATTAATGTATTCTCTTGTCAATGGCAAAAATAATGCGCGCTTTTCGTCAGCCTAAAGTCACTTTGCGGCTATAAGGCTGGGTATGGCTGCCGTGTCTTTGGGCTTTATGGCTACCGGACGCACTTTTATGCGAAGTCCATAACCACGAAAAATGTTCAAAACGTAAACAAAACGCTGTTTTTAGTCTTTCCAAAAGAGTTTTCGTCCCTTCGACTAAAATTGAGTTTGTGCAAAATGTGCATGCATTTTCCCAGTATGCATATTACTGCATAAAATATTACTGTTATTGATTATCAATGAGTTATTATTTTTTTTGTGTAGTTTTTGCATAGCCACTGCATAAATGCACATTTTGCACAAACTCCAGTCTTGTTGTTCGGGCTTTTCGTGCCTAAAATGTTCAAAACGTAATTTCGTTAGGATGGCAGTCATAGAGCGAAACCCAAAATCATTGGCTTCAACTTGTGGATGAACGTGGAAACCATGGCCTTTGATTTTGTATTCTTCAATTTTGTTTAATCATGATTATGTTAAGTAGGGTTTAGCGGAACATTATATGAACCGGTATTCGCAGGAATTTTGGAGAATAATGCTACCTTTGCAATGTGAAGAAACTGTTTGTGATAATGATATTGACCTGTGCTGTCCGAACTGTTTGGGCTGGACGCTGCGGACGGGATCCCGGCGGCAAGAATGAAGTGCTGGAACTTGTCTCGCGGTATTGCGAAAGCGTCAGGTCGACACAGAAAGACACGGTGAGTTCAAATATGTATGTGCGCTACCGGATTGACGTGAACAAAAGGAATTTCACGTTGCTCGCCGTACCCTCAATGTACCCCGTGGCACTCGGCGACCGTGAATATTTCGGAGAGTCGTTCTGCACGTTCAAGATGTTCGACGAAACAGTATGCAAATTTGATATTTTGCAGAGGAAAAGCACCATTCCCCACAGGGATGACGTGGTGTCGCTGATGAGGAACCTTGTGGTCCCCAACGTCTACGGAGAAACGGTTTACGGCGGTTATATCCTCTCGCCCTGCAACGTGGTGAACAAGCGGCTTTACAGGTATTATGTCACTCCGCTTACGGACAACAGAATCGAGGTGACATTCGTCCCGAAAGTGAAAAACACTCAGCTGGTGAACGGCAAGGCCATCGTAGACAAGGACACCGGCAGGATTATCCTTATGGAATACAGCGGCGAGGTTGATATGATAGATTTCCACACGAGGATAACAATGTCGGACGACCGCACGCTGATACCGGCGAGCAGTGAGACGGACATAAAGTTCAAGTTTGTATGGAATGACATAACCGCCAGTTACAAAACCTTTTATGGCTTGGATTCGCAATACACGGAGAACGCCGACAAGATTAACGCCGACACACTTTTCGACAAAATCCGTCCTGTGCCGTTGGACGAGGAACAAATCAAGATATACCGTGAAAACGCCATTGAAGAGCGGCAGACCGGAAAGAGGAAAAACCGGATATTGAGCAAATGGGGAAATTATTTCCTCAACAGGACGGCGGGGAATTTCGGGGCAAGGTCGCAAGGTTCTTACCGTGTGTCCCCGATTATAAATCCGCAGTATGTGGGTTACAGCAGCACCAAGGGCGTGACCTACCGGATAAAGCTGAACGGCAGTTACAGTTTCTCGAAAAGCAGCGGTCTTGACATCACCGCCGATTTCGGCTATTCGTTCAAGCAGAACCAGCTCTACATAAGCGTTCCGCTGAAATTCACGCTGGGCAAGACGTTCAGGGTCGAGACGGAATTCGGTACGGGAAACCACATCGCCAATTCCGACGTGCTGAACAAAATCAAAGACGAGAAAATCGATTCTATACAGTGGGACAAGATGAACCTCAGTTATTTCAAGGACATGTACTGGAAACTCACGGCAAACGTGGACTTGGGCAG
>CAVHWJ010000245.1:0-4197 GCA_963639565.1 uncultured Prevotella sp.
GCAGCATCGTGGTTAGCGTTTATCTTATGACAAGCGGTTTCTATGAATACGCTAATATGGTGAACCCCGACATCGACGCGTTCCTCGGCATCTTCAAGAGCCCTGTTTTCTGGCTGCCCACGGCCGTCGGCACCGTCACGGGAATCGCAGTCTTCATCTTCGCCCTGTTCGACAGCGACGTTTGCCCCAACAAATACGGCGAGTCGCCCAAGTACGTGGCAGAAGAGGCTTAGGGCTAACAGGCTGAACGGGCGTCTCTGAACGCAGTAATAAAAGAAAGCTCCAAAACGCATCCGGATTTTGTTCCGTGCGTTTTGGAGCTTTTGTCTTGTTCAGCAGTCAAGCCGCCTTGGGCTTCGCCGAAAATCCTTTCCTTAGATGCCGAGCTTCTTGCGGATGTCCTTCGGGATGGCGTTCTTGTTAATCATGAAGTCCATCAGCTTATATGCGGCGAAGGTCTTGGTCATATACCAGATGCCCTTGTAGTCGCCATACTCGCCCCAAGAGTTCTTGATCATGTAATACTCCTTGCCGTTCTGGTCCTTGGCGATGCCGAAGAGGTGCATGCCGTGGTCGTCGGTTGTCTCCCAGTTGTCGTAGTCAGCCTGGCGCATTGCCTGTGTCGGCACAACTTCGGGGGTGTTCACGCCCAGTGAGTCGAGGATGTTTGTCTTCTGTGCCGGGGTGAGCTTCAGCCAGCGTGCGGCGTCGCTTCCTGCCAGGCTCTGCACAGCCTTTGTGTCCACTGCCACGGCGAGACCCTTGCGTGTGAAGCCCTGCTCCGACACGTCGCCGCCCCATGCCACGGTGTAGCCGTTCTCGATGGCGTTGTCGATGATGCGTGTGATGTCCTCCATCGGCACGTTGTAGCTCATGCCCTGGCGCCAGTTGTCCTGCACCTCCACGGCGAACGGCTTCCAGAACGGGTGGTGTGTGTAGCTCGTGATGCTAACATAGTCGTCCCAGTTCAGGCCGAAGCTGTCGGCGTAGCTCCTCGGGGTGTATGTCTTGCCGTTCACGGTGAACGTCTCGGGACATTCTCCCACGTAAGAGTTGATGATGCCCTGCAAACCCTTCTTCCATGCCGGTGAGAGCTTCTTCATGTCGCTCTTCGCGATGCCCTCCACGTAGGGTTTCATCCCGGCGAAGAACTCGTTGAAATTGTTGAGCGAGTCGCCGTAGAGCGAACCGGCAGCCGGCATGATGTTCTCGGGGCAGATGCCGTAGTTCTTCAGGCAGTAGAGCACGTCCTCCGCTGAACCGCCCTGCTCGAACGACGTGTCGCCGTGCATGCGCACCGACATCACCGCGCGGTCCATGTATGTCTTGTTTGCCACGAAAGCCTCGCAGAGGTCCACCTCCTTGCCGGTCTTCTTCAGGATTTCGCTCTCGAAGAACGACAGCGTGGAATAGTCCCAGCAGGTGCCGCTGCGGTTCTGGTCCTTGATACTTGTGATTTTGTTCTCCTTTACGGTGGTGAACACGGGTTTGTTCTTGTTCACGGAGTCTTTCTTCTCCTCAGCGTTGGCTCCTGCCACGATGCAGGCCAAGAGGGCAAGCGTTAGAATCTTTTTCATCTTTTGTTGTTTTTTTTTGTGTATGTTAGTACTTTCAGTTTTCCGTCGCGCGGCTTCCGCGCCGCATTAGTTTTTCGCCATGAACTCCTCCACGTCGTGCGGATGATACGGTATGCGGTCTTTGCCCAGGAAGCGGCAGCCGTCCTTTGTTATCAGCACGTCGTCCTCGATGCGTATGCCGCCGAAGTCCTTGTATGTCTCCAGCTTCTCGTAGTTGATGAAATCGGTGTGCAGTCCCTTGGCGCGCCATTCGTCGATGAGTGCCGGGATGAAATATATTCCCGGTTCGTCCGTCACCACGAAACCCTCCTGCAAGCGTCTGCCCATGCGCAGGCAGTTTGTGCCGAACTGCTCCAGGTTGGGGCGTGTCTCCTCGTCGAAGCCTACGTGGACTTGTCCCAGTCCCTCCATGTCGTGTACGTCCATTCCCATCATGTGGCCCAGTCCGTGGGGCAGGAACATGGCGTGCGCCCCGGCTCTCACGGCCTCTTCGGTGTCGCCCTTCATCAGTCCAAGCTCTTTGAGCCTGTCGGTCATCAGACGGCACACGTCCAGATGCACGTCGAAATACCTCACCCCGGGCTTGGCGAGCGTCAGTGTCAGGTCGTGGCAAGCCTCCACGATAGAGTATATCTCCAGCTGCCGCTGCGAGAACTTGCCGTTCACGGGGTACGTGCGTGTGTTGTCGGAACAGTAGTGCTCCATTGTCTCCGCCCCGGCGTCGCACAGTGCGAGGCGGCCGCTTTCAAGCTGCGCCATAGACGGTGTGCCGTGCATTATCTCGCCGTGCTGGGTGAAGATAGTGGCGAAGCTCACCATCGAACCGTAGGAATGGGCTATGCCGTCCACCTGTCCGCCCACGAATTTCTCCGTCACTCCGGGCTTCGTCAGGCGCATCGCCGTGGTGTGCATCTTGTAGCCCACCACACAGGCTCTCTCTATCTCGTCGATTTCAAGCTGGCTCTTCGTGGCGCGCTGCTTCACCACCGCGCTGATGAGTTCCAGCGAGGCCGACTCGCGCTGCTGGCTTGGGTGTATTCCGAGCAGGTCGAAAATCATTATCATCGTGTCGTGGCGGTAGGGCGGCAGGAAATGCACCTTGCGCTTCTCCCTCAGTGCGTTGTTGCAGATTGTCTGCAGCTGCTTCATCGGGGCAGTGGCTGCCACGCCGCACGCGGCCGCCATGTCGCTCACGCTGTCCACGCTGCCGTACCACACAATGTCGTCGATGTCGATGTCGTCGCCCACGAGGGTCTCAGTATTGTTGTCGATGTCGATGATTCCCACAAGGCCGTCCCTCTGCAGTCCGAAATAATACAGGAACGATGAGTCCTGGCGGAAGGGGTAATATCCGTTCGACGGATAATTGGCGGGTGACTCGTTGTTTCCGAAAAGAATTATGATACCGCTCTTTACAAGCTCTTTCAGCCCGGCGCGGCGGTTCACGTAGGTTTCTTTACTGAACATATTTCTATTAGCAAATGCGTTTTTATACCTTTATGCAAAGGTAGCACAAATAAACAGGAGCGCAAAACTAATCCTTTCTTTTCCTTTCTTTTTTGTAGCAAATTACCGCTTGGGGCGCGCAAAATGGGGCGAAATCCAATGGAAAGCATTACCTTTGCAGTGAAACAAAAGAAGGTTATGCAGGTTAACTGGAATACAGGACTGGTACTTGAAGGGGGCGGGATGCGCGGCGTGTTCACGAGCGGCGTGCTCGACGGCTTTATGAAAAACAACGTGTATTTTCATTATGTGGTCGCCGTCTCCGCCGGGGCGTGCAACGGTCTCTCGTATATGAGCCACCAGATACGCCGCGCCCGGATTTCAAACATCGACTATCTCGCGCGCTATAAATATATAGGTCTGCGGCATCTGCTCACGCAGGGGTGCATCTTCGACAGGAAACTGCTCTACGAGGACTTCCCCGACAAGCTGCTGCCCTACGACTACGAGGCTTTCTTCAACAACCCCGACGAGTTTGAAATGGTCACCACCAACTGCCTCACCGGCACGGCGTGCTACCTTTCGGAAAAGCGCGACAAGGACCGCGTGATCGACATCGCCATGGCTTCGAGCAGTCTGCCCTACGTCAGCAAGATTGTAACGGTGGACGGCATACCCATGCTCGACGGCGGTATCGTGGACAGCATCCCTCTCCTGCACTCCATTGAGAAGGGACACAAGACCAACGTCCTCGTGCTCACGCGCAACAAGGGCTACCGCTCCACCGAGAAGGACCATAAAATCCCGCATTTCATATACAAGAACTATCCGCGGCTGAGGGTGGCTCTGAGCCACCGCTGCGCGGCGTACAACAGGCAGCTCGACATGATTGACGAAATGGAGGAGAGGGGCGAAATCGTCTGCATCCGTCCCGAGCGTCCGCTTGAGGTGGGGCGCATGGAGAAGGACGTGGACAAGCTGGAGCGGCTCTACGAGGAAGGGCTTTCCCTTGGCGAGAGGTTTTGCGAGGAATACATGAAATGATGTGTCTTCCGTGTAACTATTCAGCGTTCCATTAATCTTGACAAAATAAATTTATGAATAATTCGTGGTTAATTAATGGGAATTTATGTTCAAAAGAACAGATATTTTTTTGACACGAATAACCATGAAT
>CAVHWJ010000246.1:0-4189 GCA_963639565.1 uncultured Prevotella sp.
GTAAACTCGGGAGTTATAACACGGTTTGCCGCAAGATAGCGTTCGCCGTGGACGTAGGCTTGTCGGAAAATGTCCTCCGCCACCGGCGCGCCGCAGTCTTGGTAGGCGTGCCACAGCACCTTCCCCCAGTGCCGCCCCCCGGTGTCGAGCGTGCCGCCGTAGTCGAATACAAGTCCTTTGACCGTCATGCCAGCTCCAGTTTCTTGCTTATCCTGCGGCACAGGTGTTCGTGCTCATGGTGCATATACACATACATGATGTTCATCACGATAATCTCGAAGAGCATATACGCCCAAGGCACATTTGCCACACAGGCGATGTAGAGCGCGATGGCGCGCAGGTTGAACGTGAGCAGGTTGGTGTATTTCATCAGCGGACGGCTGCCGTTGATGAACTCGCGGCGCAGTTCCCCGGGCATGTCGAGGGCGTTGCCGTATTTCTTCTTGGCGAGGAACATCATCCACTGGAAGTTCTTTGACCTCCGCTCCTGTTTCTCGCAGTATTTGGCGTAGTTATAATAAAAGGCGCGGAAGAAGAGCGAGTTCTTGGGCGTTGCCTTGTATTTCTCCCACTGGTCCTGCGACTTGTCCAGTTCGCTGCCCTCCTTGCCGAGCAGGAAATACAGGTGGATTTGCCTGTAATAGTCGGAGAGCAGACACTGCGGCGTGTGGCTCATAATCCCTGCCATATAGGCGAGCACCCATATCCACACGCCCCACACCGCCTCAGTGCCGGGCATGGGCTGGAACGTCATCCTGCACGCGAGGGCGAAATAAACGCAGAAGAAGGTAACGTCGGCTGAGAATCCGTCGAGCACCCTCCCCACGAGCGTCTTCTTCCCGGTGAGCCTCGCGAGCTGTCCGTCGGTGGAGTCGCAGAAGTTCGACAGCATCATCAGGATGATGCCGCAGATGTTATAGGAAAGTTCCGTGTGCCAGAACATCCACCCGGCTGCCGCGCCGAGCACCATGCCGAGTACCGTTATCACCGTGGGGTGAACGCCCAGCTTGCGCCACAAGAGCGTGAACACCAGTCCTATGGGGCGTGTGAAATACACGTCCATCAATTCCTCCGTATCTTTTGATTTCATGGATGCGCGGAGCATCTCCTTAAATGTAGCCATTTTGTCTTTTCATTTTTCTCACCAGCCTTGCTATCGCCTCCGCCGCCTCGTCGCGGCACGTGGAAAAGCTTGGCCAGTCGTTGAAGTCGATAATCGCGTAAGAGCCGTCTGCCCTCACGATGCAGTCGCCCCCGTAAACGCTTGTTCCCGTGAGGGCGGCGATTTTTCCCGCGTCCCTGTGCAGGTCTTCCGTGGAAAACCGCGTGTGACGCGCCGCGCCGTTGCGCCTTTCGTCGCCGAATTTCGAGAAGCCGCCGTCGGTGGGGTAGCAGGTGCGGAAGAACTCCGTTCCCTCCACGCCGTAGAATTTCACCAGGTCGCCCTCCACGTGGGCTGTCACCACGATGTCGCCAATGCCCCTCTGCCGGAACTCCTCCACGGTGCGGTCCCTTTCTTGGCTGTCGGCGGCGAACGCCACGTCGTTTTTGTCCTGCGCCGCCTCGTCGCCGCGCTTTATCCACCACCCTCCGCCGCTATATAACGGAGCGGCCGGGATTTTATTATGCCGCATCACGCTGTCGATGTTGCTTCGCGAACAATTTGCCACCGCCGCGGCACTGTTTACCACCACCGCCCCGCGGCTTTCGGCCTCCGCCAGCAGCCGCAACGCCTCCCTGCCTCTCGCCATGCTGAGTATCGTGTCGGCACTGTCTATCAGCGAGGCGTGGCGCAGGATTTCCTCCTCTTTTATATATGAGGAGCAGCCCAAGCGTGCAGCCGTGGCTTCCATTATCGCCCTGTCCCTCTCCACGGAGTTGGGCGAGAACCTTTCGGCGCGGTATATGGCGACGCAGTTCATTTATTGTTTTCCGCAGAGAAAGTCCTGTGCTTTCGTTATGTCGTCCCTGTGGTCGATGTCGAGGATTTTCGGGAAAGCGTATGCCGTGAGTTTCATGCCGTCGGCAATCAACGCCCTCTGGAAATTCCTCATCCTGCTCTCGCCGCGGTCAATACAGTGGCGCAGAGTTTCGATAGAGGCGGCGGAAAGACCGTATATCCCCCCCGAAACGAGCGAGCAGCCGTCCTCCGTGTCGTGGAAGCCGGTTATCCTCATGCTTTTGTCGGTGGCGACATACAGCGGTTTCTCGTCGTCGATGAATCCCGTCACCGCCATCAGTCCGTCGGCGTCGCCATTTTTGAGCGTCGTTTCCTGTGCCTTTACATATCCCGCAAAGTCATCCTCGCGGAATATAGTGTCCACGGTGGTGAGGCAGAAGGGCGCGCCTTCCAGCCATTCCGCCATTTCATACATGCTGTGCATGGAACTCGGCGTGTTTCTAACCATGAACCTGAGCGGCACGTTCCTGCCGCCGAGTCCGTTGCGCTTGATGTTTTCGAGGTGTTCCGCCACGAGCGGCATGCGCGAGTTGCACACCACGCAGATTTCCTCCGCCCCGTTGTCCATGAAGACCCTTGTCAGTCGGTCGATAAGAGCCTCCCCGTTTATCCTGACGAGCGGTTTGGGCGCGTCCACCCCTTCTTCGGCAAGTCTCGATCCCTCGCCGGCAGCTATCACTGCATATTTCATTATTCTATGTTTTCAGCCAATTTCGTGCAAAGTTATTACAATTCCCCCTAATAATGAAATCAACCGCGTGTATTTCAGATTTTTTATGGCGAAAGCGTCCCGTAAGCCACCGGATGCCTACAATTTCCTGTTTCCCAAGAGAAAGTCGAATAGGCTCATCATAATTATGCCATCCTCGTTATAGTTGGAGAAATACCTGTCTCCTGCTATGATTACCTTGCGGAAACCGTCTTTCACGCTCAGTAGCGAGGCTTGTTCCTGTTCCACCTTTTCATTGTCGGGCAGGGCGTAGGCCGACTGGATATAAAGGCGTTCGTCGTGGCGGTTTACCACAAAGTCGATTTCAAGGTTGCGGCGTTGCAGCTTGCCGTTGCCGTCGCGCCTGAAACTTTCCACCACGCCCACGTCCACCGAAAAGCCCTCCTTGCGCAATTCGTTGTAAATCACGTTCTCCATGATGTGGGTATATTCCAACTGCCTGAAACCGAGCACGGCGTTGCGTATTCCTACATCCTCGAAATAGTATTTTGTGCCGGCGCCGATATATTTGCGCCCCTTCACGTCATAGCGCAACGCCTCTGAAATGATGAACGAATCCTGGAGATACTCAAGGTACTTGCCGATTGTGCTTGCGCTGATGTCCAGGTTGCTTGCCGACTTGAACGTGTTTGACATCTTCTGCAAATTGGTGCATGAACCGATGGCGGAAGCCAACAGGCGCACCAGTTCCCTCATGCCGTCGGGGTTTTTCAGCCGGTTGCGTTCCAATACGTCCTTCAGATAAACGGTCTCCGAAATCTCGCGCAGATAGTTTTGCTTGTCTTCCGCCGTCTCCATTTGCGCCACTGCCGGCAGACCGCCGAAAAGGTAATACGTTTCAAGGGCAGCCTGTTTCTCGCCGCCCACCACTTCATAGTATTCGGCGAAGCTTAACGGGTGTATGCGGATTTCCCAACCGCGTCCCCTGAACTCCGTGATAATGTCTTTCGACAGGAAGCGGGCGTTGGACCCCGTTACGTACACTTCGGCGTTCTCTACGTGGAGGTAAGAGTTGAGCACGTCCTCAAACTCGCTGACCATCTGCACCTCGTCAAGCAGGATGTAATATTTGTCGCTGTCCTGCATTTGTGCGTCGATGTATTCCAACAGGTTGTCGGGGTCACGGAGCTTCTTGTTGCGGCGGTCTTCGAGGTTTACCTGTATGATGTGGTTCTCTGCTACTCCTTTTTCAAGCAAGTGCTTACGAAAAATGTTGAAAAGGAGGAATGACTTGCCGCACCGGCGGATGCCGGTGACTATCTTTATCATCCCGTTCCCGTCTGCCGAGATGAGTTGGCTAAGGTATTCTTTGCGTTCAAAAAACATAGTTTTACTGAAGATTTTTGTGTCATGACACAGATTTCCGCTGCAAAAGTACCTTTTTTCATTGATTTGTCAAAGTTCCTTCCTGAATATTTGAAAGGGCGGCTAATACATTGTCCTGTCATTTAATGTGGTTTCATCAGCTGCAAACCATACCTCCGCCGAGCGTCCATCGG
>CAVHWJ010000247.1:0-4172 GCA_963639565.1 uncultured Prevotella sp.
GCAACCTCGAACGACAGCTGGTCGGAGTCCACGGGGTGGAACGAACCGTCGAGAAGAGTAACCTTCATGCTGTCCATAGGATAGCCACCGAGCACACCGTTCTTCATTGCGCCCTCGAAGCCCTTCTGAACTGAGGGGATGAACTCCTTAGGAATGTTACCGCCCTTCACCTCGTTGATGAACTGCAGACCACCCTGCTTGAAGTCCTCGTCAACCGGACCAACGTTCACGATGATGTCGGCGAACTTACCGCGACCACCGGACTGCTTCTTGTAAACCTCGCGGAGGTTCACAGTCTTGGTGATGGCCTCCTTGTAGTTCACCTGCGGCTTGCCCTGGTTACATTCAACCTTGAACTCCCTCTTCAAACGGTCGAGGATGATGTCGAGGTGAAGCTCACCCATACCCGAGATAACGGTCTGGCCGCTCTGCTCGTCGGTATGAACGGTGAAGGTCGGGTCTTCCTCAGCCAACTTGGCGAGACCGATGCCCAGCTTGTCCACGTCAGCCTGGCTCTTAGGCTCAACGGCGATACCGATAACCGGATCCGGGAACGTCATGGACTCGAGCACGATCGGGTGCTCCTCGTCGCAGAGCGTGTCACCTGTGCGGATGTCCTTGAAGCCAACGCCAGCACCGATGTCACCAGCGTCGATAACCTCCATGGGAACCTGCTTGTTTGAGTTCATCTGGAAGAGGCGGCTTACGCGCTCCTTCTTTCCAGAACGAGTATTGTAAACGTAAGATCCGGCAGAAACCTTACCGGAGTAAACGCGGAAGAACACGAGACGGCCAACATACGGGTCGGTAGCGATCTTGAACGCGAGAGCAGAGGTAGGAGCGTCCTCAGACGGCTTGCGGTCCTCTTCCTCACCCGTTGAAGGGTTGGTACCGATGATGTTGGGAGTGTCGAGCGGTGAAGGCAGGAAAGCGCAAACATAGTCGAGCAGAGTCTGCACACCCTTGTTCTTGAACGAAGAACCGCAGATAACCGGAGTACACTCCATAGCCAGAGTACCCTTGCGGATAGCGGCGATGATTTCCTCCTCGGTGATAGAATCCGGATCCTCGAAGAACTTCTCCATCAGAGCCTCGTCGTATTCAGCGGCAGCCTCAACGAGCTTGCCCCTCCACTCCTCAGCCTCGTCCTTGAGGTCAGCGGGGATGTCGTCAATCTCGTATTCAGCACCCATGGTCTCGTCGTGCCAAAGGATAGCCTTCATCTTGATAAGGTCAACCACGCCCTTGAAAGTCTCCTCGCTGCCGATAGGGATAACGAGAGAAACGGGGTGAGCGCCCAGGACCTCCTTCATCTGGCGGAGCACGTCGTAGTAGTCAGCTCCGGAGCGGTCCATCTTATTTACGTAACCCAAACGAGGCACATTGTACTTGTCGGCCTGGCGCCATACTGTCTCCGACTGCGGCTGCACGCCGCCCACGGCACAGTATGTGGCAACGGCACCGTCGAGCACACGCAGCGAACGCTCCACCTCGGCGGTGAAGTCAACGTGTCCCGGAGTGTCGATCAAGTTAATCTTGTAAGACTTGCCGTCGTAGTTCCAGTTACAGGTAGTAGCAGCGGAAGTAATGGTGATACCGCGCTCCTGCTCCTGGGCCATCCAGTCCATTGTTGCAGCACCATCGTGAACCTCGCCAATCTTGTGAGTCTTACCCGTGTAGAACAGGATACGCTCAGAAGTTGTGGTCTTACCGGCATCGATGTGGGCCATGATACCGATATTACGGGTCAAATGTAAATCTTGCTTTGCCATGATTTCTTTATACCTTATCTATTGAATTAAAATCTGAAGTGAGCGAATGCACGGTTAGCCTCAGCCATGCGGTGCATATCCTCCTTGCGCTTGTAAGCGCCACCCTGATTGTTGAAGGCATCCATAATCTCGGCAGCGAGCTTGTCGGCCATTGACTTGCCGCCGCGCTTGCGTGCGTAGGCAATCATGTTCTTCATTGAGATGCTCTCCTTGCGGTCAGGACGGATTTCAGTAGGCACCTGGAAAGTGGCGCCACCGATACGGCGGCTCTTCACCTCAACCTGCGGAGTGATGTTGTCGAGTGCAGCCTTCCAGATTTCGAGTGCTGACTTCTCCTCGTTGGACATCTTCTCCTTTACGGTATCCAATGCTTTGTAGAAAATTTCGTACGACGTGTTTTTCTTTCCGTCATACATCAAGTGATTAACGAACTTAGAGACCTTCTGGTCGTTGAACACGGGATCCGGAAGGATCACGCGCTTCTTTGGTTTTGCTTTTCTCATTTCTTGTTTTGAAATTAATTCTGCAGGGGCTGTCTTGATTTTGTCTTCAGTTCTCCCACCGGAGCCGCTTACTCAACCTTATAACAATTCTCCAGCAAAACGTTTTAAAATTGCGATTTTAAACCTCTCGGTTCTGTTTACTTCTGCTTGGGACGCTTTGCACCGTACTTTGAACGGCGCTGTGTACGGTTTGCAACACCGGCGGTATCGAGAGTACCACGAACGATGTGGTAGCGAACACCGGGGAGGTCCTTAACACGGCCGCCGCGAACGAGCACGATTGAGTGTTCCTGCAGGTTGTGTCCTTCTCCGGGGATGTAGGAGTTAACCTCTTTCTGGTTTGTCAAACGAACACGGGCAACCTTTCTCATTGCCGAATTAGGCTTCTTAGGCGTTGTTGTGTAGACACGAACGCAAACACCGCGACGCTGAGGACATGAGTCCAGGGCCGGAGACTTGCTCTTGTCAACAAGTGCCTTTCTGCCTTTTCTTACCAATTGCTGAATTGTAGGCATTGTTTTTAATTTTTAATTTTATATTTATATTTTGTTATTATCGAATGTTTTAAGCCGGCCGCAGCCATACGACCGATTTGGGTTGCAAAGTTAAGAACTTTTTTCCACACTACCTAATATATGGAACTTGCGGCTTTGTTTTCACCTTGATAATTCACACAAGATACAGTTTATTAACTTTTATCAACATTAAGATGCTGTTAATTTTATGTTCCATGGGTGGGGATAAGGGGCTGAAAGAGAAAAGATTATTGGGGGAGAAAAGGGGAAGGGGGCGGCTTGAGAGCCGGGATTAGGGGACTACTCGGACTAATCGGACGGCTCGGACTAATCGGACAAATCGGACAGAACGGACAGAACGGACAGAACGGACAGAACGGACAACGAGCGGGCGGAGAAACTGGAATGGGGACTGGCCATATATATAAGAGGTATAAGGAGGAAACTATGCCTTCGGTTAAGGCGTTTGCGCCTTATAATTTTGGAGAACGTGCAGGAAAAGTTATGTTCAAAAGTTTGGAACATAAGTTCAGAACTTTTGAACATAAGTTCAAAGCTTTTGAACATAAGTTCAAAGCTTATGAACATAACTTTTCCGATAGCTTTGCAAGTTTCAAAACGCAACAAGTCCCGCCGGGACGAACCCGACGGGACTTGCTTATATGGAAAAGTTAAATGCTGCTATTAGAGCTGCGGACCGGCAGCAACGAGAGCCTTGCCGGCCTCGTTTGTCTCGTACTTCTTGAAGTTCTTGATGAAGCGGGTAGCGAGGTCCTTTGCCTTCTCCTCCCACTGAGCTGCGTCAGCGTAAGTGTCGCGGGGATCGAGGATGTTAGGATCAACGCCTTCGAGCTGTGTAGGAACAACGAAGTTGAAGAACGGAACGGTCTTTGTGGGAGCCGCGTCGATAGAGTGGTCGAGGATAGCGTCGATGATACCGCGTGTGTCACGGATAGAGATACGCTTGCCCGTACCGTTCCAACCAGTGTTCACGAGATAAGCCTTTGCGCCGCTCTTCTCCATCTTCTTGACGAGTTCCTCAGCGTACTTTGTCGGGTGCAGCTCAAGGAAAGCCTGTCCGAAGCAAGCCGAGAATGTAGGAGTAGGCTCAGTGATGCCGCGCTCAGTACCTGCCAACTTGGCTGTAAAGCCAGAGAGGAAGTAGTACTTAGTCTGCTCTGCGTTGAGGATAGAAACGGGAGGCAGCACGCCGAATGCGTCGGCAGACAGGAAGATAACCTGCTTTGCGGCAGGACCCTGAGAGTAAGGACGCTGGATGTTCTTGATGTGGTAGATCGGGTAAGAAACACGAGTGTTCTCAGTAACCGACTTGTCGGCGAAGTCAATCTTGCCGTCCTTATCAACTGTAACGTTCTCGAGCA
>CAVHWJ010000248.1:0-4158 GCA_963639565.1 uncultured Prevotella sp.
ACAGGAAGCGTGAGCCGCAGCTGCCATTCCCTGCAAGAGGTGAGGGAGTGGAAAGGGAAATGCGACTACGTTTCGCTATCCCCTGTCTTCGACTCTATCTCCAAGCAGGGCTATCATGCCGCTTTCTCCAGCGAGGAACTTCTCACGGCGAAAGAAGAGGGCGTAATCGACAGGCGAGTGATGGCCTTGGGCGGCGTAACTTTCAACCGCATCGACGACGTGCTGAGAATGGGATTTGGCGGCGGAATGATTTTGGGCGACGCATGGAACAAGGAGCTGCAACCTGTGGCACTGACCATTGCCGGATCTGACTCATGCGCCGGGGCGGGCATCCAGCAGGACTTGAAGACGATGTTCTCAATCGGCGTTTACGGGGCGAGCGTCATCACGGCGGTAACAAGCCAAAACACCCTTGGGGTCTCTGCCGTGCTCCCCATGCCGGCCGCGACGGTGGCATCGCAACTCGAAGCCGTGCTCTCCGACCTCAACGTGGCGGTTATCAAAATCGGAATGATTCCCAATGCCGGCATCGCCCGCGCCGTGGCATCGCAGATAGCGGAATACAAGCGGTGGCGTGACTGCAAGGTTATCTGCGACCCCGTTATGGTTTCCACCAGCGGCAAACGGCTGATGGAGGAGGACTGCATCGGGACTGTCGTCAAAGAACTGTTCCCCCTCTGCACCCTCGTCACCCCCAACATCCCCGAGGCGGAATGTCTTTTGGGGAGGGAAATAGGGAATGTGGAAGAAGACGGCATCGCACTTGCCCGTAAGCTGCGCACCGCCGTGCTTGTCAAGGGCGGACACCGCGGTGGCAACGCCGACGGGGAAGAGCCGCTTTCAATCGACTGCCTTTGCCACCCCAACGGCTATACGGAAATCTTTGAAAGTCGTAAAATTGAGACCCACAACCTGCATGGCACTGGATGCACGCTGTCGTCTGCCATTGCCTCGTATCTGCTCAAAGGGCATGACCTGACGGTGGCGATAGAATACGCCAAGCGGTTTGTCACGTCGGGCATCATCAAGAGCGCAAACAGCCATATCGGGAGAGGCAACGGTCCGCTGCTAAATCTATAATGGAGCAAGTAATTGTCAGTGAATTTGCCACAAATTCATATTGTATAGCCGCAAATAGCCCAAATTACTGTAATTTTGCAGCTATATACAATATAAGACAATGAAGAACCAAACAAAAGCAATCGACACGCCGTTCGCGAAACACGACGCTTACGGCTCGTTGAGTATGCCCGTTTACCACACGGCGGCATACGAGTTTGACACCGCCGCCGACATGGCGGACGCATTCACGGGGAGGGTCATAGCGCCCGACTATTCAAGGGTGATGAACCCCACGGTGATGTATCTCGAAGACAAGGTGAAGGCTATCACGGGGGCTGAAAACGTGGTGGCTATGTCGTCGGGCATGGCGGCAATAAGCAACACGCTGATGGGTCTCGCCGCCGCAGGAAAGAACATCGTGACATCGCGCCACATGTTCGGCAACACGTTCTCCCTGATCACCGAATCGTTCACGCGCTTCGGCATCGAGGCGAGAACCTGCGACCTGATAAACCTCGACGAGGTGAGGAGCCGCATGGACGGCAATACGTGCTGCATCTTCTTAGAGATCATAACAAACCCGCAGATGGAGGTGGCCGACCTGAAAGCCCTCGCCGCGATTGCCCACGAATACAACGTGCCGCTCGTGGCTGACACCACGGTGATACCTTTCACGCAGTTCTCGGCAAAGGAGCTGGGCGTGGACATCGAGGTGGTGTCGAGCACGAAATACCTGTCGGGCGGCGCGACGTCGCTCGGCGGACTGGTAATCGACTACGGCACGGCGCAGGGCTTCGGCAAGAGGATGAAGAACGAGATGCTCTTCAACTTCGGGGCTTACATGACGCCACACGTGGCTTATATGCAGTCGCTCGGACTGGAAACGCTCGACGCGCGCTACCGCGTGCAGAGCCAGAACACGATGCTTCTCGCCGAAAGGCTGCGCTCGCTGCCGCAGATTAAGCGGGTGAACTATGTGGGTCTGCCCGACAACCCATTCCACGACATGGCGCAGAGGCAGTTCGGCAGCACCGCCGGGGCGATGATGACCATCGACATGGAGAGCAAGGAGGCTTGCTTCAGGATGATAAACAACCTGAAACTGGTGCGCCGCGCCACAAACCTCTTCGACAACCGCACGCTGGCGATACACCCGGCAAGCACTATCTTCGGCAATTTCTCGGCTGAGGAGTGCGCGGCAATGGACGTGCTCGACACCACGGTGAGGCTCTCCGTGGGACTGGAGGATATGGACGACGTGTTTGAGGACATCAAACAGGCTGTGGAAAGCTGACATTCATCCGTTTCTCCACCGTCATCAAACCAAAATTTATGAAAAATTACTTCCCGTTGGTCAGTGGGTCTTCGACAAATCTCGTGGTTAATTTATGGTCATTCATGTTAGAAGAAAAATCTGCTTTAGGAAAGACTGTAATTGTCTTTTTTTGAACACGAATGAACATGAATTTACCATGAATTTTTCATAAATTTATTTTGTATAAGTTATTTTGAAATAAAACAAAAAGACAAATATCATGTATGATTTTGACAAGATAATCGACCGCTCGGGGAGCGGCGACCTGAAACACGAGGTGCTCCAGGAACGCTACGGCAGGGCGGACCTGCTGCCGCTGTGGGTGGCTGACATGGATTTCGAGACACCGCAGTTCATCACCGACGCACTGCGCCGCCGCCTCGACCACTCGCTCTTCGGATATACCGTGGAGCTGGCGGACTACTGGCCCACGGTGCAGCAGTGGATAAAGGACCACCACCAGTGGGACGTGAAACGCGAATGGCTGAGTTACATCCCGGGCATCGTGAAGGGCATCGGAATGGTGGTGAACGTGTTTACCGAGCCGGGCGACAAGGTTATCATCCAGCCGCCCGTTTACCACCCCTTCCGCCTCACGCCAGAGGGCAACGGCAGGGAGGTGGTGTTCAACCCCCTGAGGGAGAACGCCGACGGGTCGTATTCAATGGACTTCGACAACCTCGCCGAAGTGGCCGACGACCGCTGCAAGGTGCTCATCCTCTCCAATCCGCACAACCCCGCGGGCATCGTGTGGCCAAGGGAGACGCTGGCGCGACTCGCCTCGTTCTGCCACGAGCGCGGCATCATTGTGGTTTCCGACGAGATACACTGCGACATGGCTCTGTGGGACAACAAGCACGTGCCTTTCGCCACGGCTTCCGACGAGGCGGCTGAGTGCAGCATCACCTTCGGCGCACCGTCGAAGACGTTTAACATCGCCGGCATAGTTAGCTCCTACTCTATCGTGCCGAACGACAAGATACGCGAAAAGTTCTACTCATGGCTTGCCGCCAACGAACTGAACGAGGCTCCGCTCTTCTCGCCAATCGCCACGATAGCGGCGTTCAAGAACGGCGAGGAGTGGCGCAAGGCCATGCTGCGCTACATCGAGGGCAACATCCTCTTTGTGGAGGATTTCTGCCGCGAGCATCTGCCCGGGATAAAGCCCCTGCGCCCCGAGGCGTCGTTCCTTGTGTGGCTCGACTGCCGCGCCCTGCACCTCAGCCACGACGCTCTCGTGGACCTCTTCGTGAACAAGGTGCGCCTCGCCCTCAACGACGGCGAAATGTTCGGCAAGGGCGGTGAAGGATTTATGAGGATGAATGTGGGAACGCCGAGAGCGATGCTGAAAGAGGCGTTAGAAAGGCTGAAAAAAGCATTGAGTTAGAAGAAAGAGGGTGCCGGTAGGCCGGCACCCCACCAAAACCAAAAAGCGGGAAAGCTCATCGCCTTCCCGCTTTTTATTTATTGTTTTCTTTTGATTAAAGCCCAATCACGCTCTTCTCAACCCAGTACACGATGATACCGGCAAGGTAGCCGGCAAAAGCCACCCACGTAATCTTCTTCATATACCAGCCGAAGGTAATCTTCTCCAGACCCATTACCACCACTCCTGCGGCAGAACCGATGATGAGCATCGAACCGCCCACACCGGCGCAGTAGGCCAGGAGCTGCCAGAAGATGCCGTCCACCGACATGTCGCCGCCGACAGCCGGATCAACAGGATACATACCCATGCAGCCGGCCACGAGAGGCACGTTGTCCACGATGCTCGAAAGCAC
>CAVHWJ010000249.1:0-4155 GCA_963639565.1 uncultured Prevotella sp.
TGGCCAAGAACGCCATCCTTATCGTGCAGTTCGCCCTCGAACGCCGCCGCACGGGTATGGCCGTGTCGTGGTCGGCTGTGCTCGGAGCTTCCGCCCGTCTGCGTCCTATCCTTATGACTTCGCTCGCCATGATTATCGGTCTGTTGCCGCTCCTCATGCCGTGGGGCGTGGGCTACAACGGAAACATGACGCTCGGCGCCGCTGCCGTGGGCGGTATGCTCATCGGTATGCTCTGCCAGATTATGGTCGTTCCGGCGTTGTTCTACGTGTTTGAGACGCTGCAGGAGAAGGTTAAGCCGATTGAGTTCGAGGACGACAACGCCTCGGTTGACTCAGAGGTGAAGCAGTACACCAACCCCTACGTGGCAGGTTCGCTCAACGAGCAGATAAACAAGAGTTTAAACAAGTAAAAAAGGTAATTCATGTATATGAAACTTAAAAGCATAATTGCTTTCGCGTCGGCCGGAGTGCTTTTCGGCAGCTGCGGAATATACAACAAATACGAGAGACCCGACGTGAACGCCACGGGACTTGTGCGCGACTCGGCTTCCATCGCCGACACGCTCGCCGTGAGCGACACGACGAGTTTCGGCAACCTGCCGTGGCGCAGCGTCTTCACCGACGCGCAGCTGCAGTCGCTTATCGAGCAGGGTCTCGCCAACAACACCAATATGCTCAACGCCGCCCTCAACGTGAAGATGGTTGAGGCGCAGCTCACGGCCGCCAAGCTGGCGTTCGTGCCGGCGTTCACCTTCTCGCCCACGGGAACGATTAGCTCATGGGACGGCAACAAGGCCACCAAGACCTACTCACTGCCAATCCAGGCAAGCTGGAGCATCGACCTCTTCGGCAACCTGCTCAACGCCAAGCGCAGCGCACAGATGTCGCTCCTCGCCACAAAGGACTACCAGCTCGTGGTGCAGACAAAGCTGATTTCAAACATCGCCAACATGTACTATACGCTGATGATGCTCGACAGGCAGCTCGAGATTGTGGACAACATGGCGGGCCTGACCAAGGACACATGGGACATAATGAAACTCCAGAAGGACCTTGGCAGGGTGAAGGAAACCGGAGTGCAGAGCGCGGAGGCCAACTACTATTCGGTGTTGGCGAAGTCGGCGGAACTGAAACGCCAGATCCGCGAGACCGAAAACTCCCTCTCGCTGTTGCTCGGACAGCCGGCGCAGACAATAGCGCGCGGCAAGCTCGAAGACCAGTCGCTGCCGTCGGAGTTCAGCACGGGCGTGGGCATACAGCTGCTCAACAACCGTCCCGACGTGCATTATGCCGAGATGTCGCTCGCGCAGTGCTTCTACAACACCAACCAGGCGCGCTCAAAGTTCTATCCCAGCATAACAATCAGCGGCTCCGGTGCCTACACCAACAGTGGCGGCGGTGGCATCGTGAACCCGGGCAAGATGCTGTGGAGCGCGGTGGGAAGCCTCACGCAGCCTATCTTCCAGCACGGCGCGCTCGTTGCCGGACTGAAGGTGGCCAAGGCGCAGCAGGAACAGGCTTACAACACCTGGCAGAACGCCGTGCTGTCGGCCGGCAGCGAGGTGAGCAACGCTCTTGTGCTCTACAACTCTTCCGACGAGAAGTCGAAGCTTGAGGAGAAACAGGTGGAGAGCCTCACGAAGAACGTGGAATACACCAAGATGCTCTTCAACGAGGGCAGCAGCACGTATCTTGAGGTTATCACCGCACAGCAGAGTCTGCTCAACGCGCAGCTCTCAAAGGTGTCAGACGATTTCTACAAGATGCAGGCCGTGGTAAATCTCTACTACGCGCTCGGCGGAGGAAGAAACTAACAACTAACGGTGGCGGCCGGCTCCCCCGGAGTGTGCCGCCGCCCTTTAAAACCCCTACAATTATGATAAGTGAAAAAGCATATATAGCCCCCGGCGCAAAAATCGGAAAGGATGTCACCATTTATCCTTTCGCCTATATCGAGGACGACGTGGTGATTGGCGACGGCTGCGTGATTTTCCCCTACGTGAGTATCATGAAGGGCACGCGCATGGGCAAGGGCAACAAGGTTTACCAGAACACCGTGCTCGGAGCGGAGCCGCAGGACTTCAATTTCAAGGGCGACGCAACGTCGCTCGTCATCGGCGACGAGAACATCTTCCGCGAGAATGTGGTGGTGAACCGCGCCACGTTCTCCGACGGCGAGACGACGATAGGCAACCGCAATTTCTTCATGGAGGGCGTGCATATCTCACACGACACTAAGGTGGGCGACTACTGCACGTTCGGGTATGGTACTAAGGTCGCAGGAGACTGCGACGTTCACAGTGCCGTGATTTTCTCATCCGGCGTTATCGTCAATGCCAACGTTCGTGTGGGCGGAGCGTCTATGGTTACGGGCGGTGTGAGAATCAGCCGCGACGTGCCTCCGTTTATCGTGGCTACCGACAACCCGGTGCGCTACGGCGGCGTGAACGAGACTTTGCTCCGCGACTCAGGCACCGACGCGAAGGTCATCGGCCATATCGCCAACGCCTACCGTCTGGTGTTCCACGGTCAGACGAGCGTCTTCGACGCTATCAACCAAATCAAGGAACAGGTGCCTTCGGGCAAGGAAATCGACGCAATCGTGTCGTTCCTCGAGAGCACCAAGATAGGTATAATCAGCAAATTGTAATATCATACCTAATATTTTTTCATAGCATGGTTCGGGAGGAGACTGTCCGCGAGGATGGTTTCCTCCTTTTTCTTTTTGGGGTTTTGGGGGATTACTCGAACGGCTCGGACTTCTCAGAGTCCTCCGACACCTCCGAGTAGTCTGAGTAGTCCGAAAAGTCCGAGCCGTCCAATCACAAATTCTTCCCAATCCACTCCCCCACAATCTCCAGCACCTCCGGTGCCACCGTCTCCTCTATCTGCTGGTATTCCACTACGCTTCCCGTAGTGCAGTGCTGGAATAGGTGGTTAAGGTTGTCCAACGGGCGGATGTCGTGCTTGCACCCTGTAAGCCCTTTCTCCAGGGCTTTGATGTTCGCGTCGCAGTCCACTTGCACGTCTTTCTTGCCGTTCAGCGCAAGCACGGGGCATTTGATTTGCGGCAGCCGCTTGCTCACGTCCAATTTCAGGATATTCTGCATATAGGGCGTACTCATCTGTTCCTTTGCCTCTTCGATAAACGGCTTTAGGGTGGCGGGAACATCGTCCATGTTTATTTCTTCCCATTTCTTGCCCTCAGCAAGAGCGTCGAAAATCCTGTCTACTACGGAGCAGTAGCTGTTCACCGCCTCCGCCGGCAAACCTATTGAGGCGAGTACCTTGCGGTTCTGCTGCTTCATTGTCTCCTTGCCCGAAACCGCCATGCCGGCAAGCGACACGGCGAAGTCCACCTTGTGGTCAGCGGCAAGCATCAGGGCTATCGTGCCTCCCTCGCTGTGTCCCAACACGCCCACCTTGCCGAAACGCTCACGCAGGAACTTTATTCCTGCCTCCGCATCCTGCTTGAAATCGTCGGTGGTGAAATCCAGGAAGTTTACCGTGTTGTCGCCATACCCGCGGTCGTCGTAGCGCAGGGATGCGATGCCCCGGCGCGCTAACGCGTCGGCTATCACGGCGAAGGGCTTGTGGTTGAAGAGTTCCTCGTCGCGGTTCTGCTGTCCGCTGCCCGTAACGAACAATACGACAGGCGTTCCCTTCGTGCAGTCCTTGGGTAGCACGAGCGTGCCGTTGAAGGTGAACTTGCCGTTGGTGAAGCTCACGTTCTCCTCTTTGTATGGGAACGGCGGCTGCGGTGTCTGCGGACGGTTCACTTTAACCTCTCCGGGCTTGAGCGTCAGCGGTAGACTCATTCCGTTCTGCCTGAACTCGCCGCTTATGCTGTCGCCGTAGTTCTTGCCCTCATACACCGCGCCGATTGCCGCCACGGTCACACGGACTCCGTTGCCGTCCATAGCGGTTTTCTCCGCCGGGATGCCGTTTGCTCCCTGCGAGGGGGAGTCCATAGTGCATCCGTCGGCGTTGAAATGAAACACCAGCGGCAGTTTGATGCCCTGCACATCGAGTTCTCCTTTCCACGTACCCTCCTGCGCGTTCACACTCACGGCCGCCAGCATCGCCAGCACGGCCAAAAACAGTTTTCTCATCCTTGTCATTGTTAGGTTAGTTTCTTGCAGCAAACTGCAAAGT
>CAVHWJ010000250.1:0-4144 GCA_963639565.1 uncultured Prevotella sp.
TCGTGCGCGACGACATCATGCCGTATTACGACGACAACGGGGTGCTGAACGTGGGGCTTATTGATTTCCTGCTGAAGGCGGAGATTGATGATTGAAAAAACGCCCCATTCCAGAAAAATGTCATTTGTGACACTTTTTGGGAATGGGGCAATTCTATACCCTGTAATGCGATGACTTAGCGCAGGCTTCTCAGTCCTGCCCTGCCGAAAAAGTGCATGCCGCTGCCTACGGAATGAACGGTGGTGGTGTTGGGCAGGATGATGTCGGCGTCGCAGCCTACGGGGACGAACACCGTGATGGCGTTCGGACCTATCGAGACAGAGACGGTGCCGTAGAGCGTCCTGGTGGACACGTCCATCGACTTGATGTCGCCAATGAGCTGAGGGCGGATGAGCAAGTGGCGCATGCCGTAGGTGCCGGGCTTGTTCTGTATGCCGCCGATATATTTGAAGAACCACTCGTCAATCTGTCCCATCATAAGATGGTTCCACGAAGAACCCTGACGCGGGTCCCACTGTTCGGTGAGCGTCGTAGCCCCCTGCTTAATCTGGAAACCGTAGCCCGGGGTGTCGTAGTGGTTTAGCATATCAAAGAGCAGTCGGTTCTCGTTGCTCTGGGCGAGCGTCATAAAGAGGTAGCGGTTGCCCACGTCGCCCGTGGTGAGGCGGTTGCCGTGCGCCTTGATGTCGTTGATTAGCGCGCGCAGCACCTTGTCCTTGTTCTCCCCCGTTATGCCGAGAAACAGCGGCAGGGCGTTGGAAGTCTGGCTTCCGCTGCCGTAATAGCAAGAGTCGGGGTGATAGAACTCCCTGTTGAAAGCGTCCACCGTCTGGCGGTAAAGCGCGGCGTATTTCTCCGCGTCGGCCTTTTTGCCCGCCATTTTCGCCGCCCTCTGGATGAGCTGCAGGTCGTATATATACTGCGCCGTGGCGACGAGCGGCACGGGGGTGTTCTTGCAGAAGCCCGACTTGCCCCCTTCCACCACGTCGTACCAGTCGCCCAGGCCGTGGCTCACGATGCCGTCCTTGGAGCGGCTTGTAAGGTAGTCCACGTAGCGGCGCATCGGCTGGTAGTTGTCGATGATGAGAGTGCTGTCGCCATACTGTTCGTAATACTCAAACGGCATCACAATCAGCGTGCTGCCCCATTCGGGCGAGTCGTCGAAGAGGTTGCCGAACGACACATACTGCGGAGCCGTTGTCGGCACCATGCCGTTCTCCTTCTGCGTGTCGGTGATGTCGCGGATAATCTTGGGGCAGTACTGCGTCATGTCGTAGTTGTAGAAAAGGCTCGGACCCACGAGGTGCGCCTGTTCGAGCCACCCCAGCTTCTCGCGGTGAGGGCAGTCGGAGAGCACCCCCTGCATATTGCTCCTCTCGGCGCGCTCAATCAGCCGGTGGGTCTCGGTGAACAGTTTGTTGGAACATTCAAACGACGACACCTCGGGCGCAGAGTTGTAGACGAAGCAGCTCTGTAAGTTGGATATTACCGGCAGCCCCTCCGGGTTAGGCTCGTTCTCAAGCACCGCGTCCTCCACCTGAATGTAGCGGAAACCGTAGTAGGAGAACCTTGGATGCCATGTCTCCGTGGTGTCGCTGCCGATTGTGTATTCGTAGTAGTGCTGGCGGCCCGTCTGCCGCTGGTCGCACACGCCCTGCGCGTTGAGGTTCTCCGACACGAGCATAGTCACCTTTTGTCCCGGTTTGCCCTTCACCGTTATTTCGGGGAAGCCGGCGAGGTTCTGTCCCATGTCTGCCACGAACGTATGCGGCGACACCGTGCGCTTTGTCTTTGCCGAGGCGGAGGCCACGGAGTCAGTGGGCAGGTATTTCCACGACTTGATGCCGAAACGCTCCATTATCTTTACCGGCTGCGCTGTCTGCGCCACGAGCTTTCCGCCGGCGCCCTCCACCACCACGGCGTTCTTCCACGCCGAGTCGTCGAAGCCGGGACGGTCAAAGCCATTCTGCACAAGGCGCGCGTCGAACGACTCGCCGCCGTATATGCTGTTGAACGTCACGGGACTGAGCGCGTATTTCCACGACCCGTCGCTCACCACCGTCTCGCTCGTTCCGTCGCTGTAATTGACGATAAGCCGCATCGTCATCTGTGGCGCGCCGAAACTCGTCATCAGTTTGCTGTAACGCGCGCCCCGCTGCACGTTGAAAAAACCGTTGCCCAGCGTCACGCTCACGGCGTTGCCGCCGGAGAGGATGAGGTCGGTCACGTCGTAGGTGTTATAGTAAACCGTCTTGCTGTATTCGCTCCAGAGGGGGGCGAACTCGCTGTCGCCAACCTTCCGGCCGTTAATCCTCATCTCATAATGCCCCATGCCGCTGACATACGCCACTGCGTCGGTTATGCGCTTGCCGCCGCACGAGAACTCCTTGCGCAGGATGATGCTCTTGGCGGACAGCGTGTCCACGGGGTTCCACTTCTCCTTGAAATAGTCCTTCTTGAACTCCGCGTTGGAGAAGCGTCCTTCGGGCAGCCGCGCGTCGGCCTTGGTTATCGCGCCTATCCACTCGCCGAGTTTCGCGTCGCTTGCCACCACGCGTATCTGTTTCTCCTCGCTCCAGTCGGAGGGCGCGCCCTCCTTGTCCCACACGCGCACCTTCCACAGGTAGCCGTGCCTGTTCGGTTTCAGTTTCGGGACGGTGATGAACTGGCTTTCCTTTGATTTCTTTTTCTTTGAATAAACCTTCCGTCCGGTCATGTTCTCCGTTATCACAATCTGGTAAGCCGTCTGTTCGTCGCCCTGTATTCCCGAGGTCATCAGCCACCCGAGTTTCACGTCGCCTGTCGTCACCGCCAGCCCCTTCTGGTAGTTGCACGACGTCTGCTTTATCTGTATCTTGGCGCTCGCCGAAAGTGCGGCGAGCGCGGCAAGAGTGAGTGTTGTCAGTTTCTTCATAACTTGTATATGTAATGTGGTGAAATCTTGTATCTGCTGTGGCGGTCTTCTGTCAAGTCATCGCCTTTCCGTCTTCGATGTTATCTTGCCGTCCCTTATCTCCGCCGTCACCGTCCTGCCGCCGGTGGCTTTCAGCTTGAACTTGGCGTTGATATTGCTTGGCCATGCCGGGAAGAGGATGAGGCTGCCGTCGGGCTTCTCCTGGAGCAGCATATCCTGCAAGCCAATCATTGACGCTCCGCCCTTGTTGCAATCAGGCGCCCAGTCGTAGCCCGGCGACCAAAAGGCAGGGAAGCGGTACGGTCCGTCGGCGAGTTTCTCCTTGTTCAGCCGGAAAGCCTCGTCGGTGAGACCCAGACACGCCGCCCAGATGTTGTCCTGCTTCCACCCCGTCGTGGAGCGCATCGCCACGGCGTGGGGGTCTTTCAGGTAGGTGTTGCGAGCCGTCTGCAATCCGTCCCTGCCCACGCCGTAGACCCTCCAAGGGAAGACGGGGTAGAGCTGCGGAGTCTCCACGTTTTGTATTCTCGCCCACACTATCGCCGGAGCGATGCACGTGTCGCCGTCGATGGTGCGCAGGGGGATGTCGGGGATGCGGCCGATCATGTTGCCGATGCTGTCGCCCTTGTAGTCAATCCACTGCTGCGCCACGGTCTTCAGTGCCGCCACCACGCTCGCCGGGTTGTATGCCATTTTGTAGGTCTCGCATCCCGACGAGGGGTAGAGCGTCAGCTTGCCCTCAGCCGTGAGCGGTTTCACGCCGAGTTTCTTGGCGATATACTTGTAGTGCTCGTCGAAGAAAACGAGCGTCTGACTTATCAGAGGTTCGTATTTCGTGATGTCCATGCCGCAGTAGCTGTGCGCCTGGAGTATCATGGAGCAGAACTCGAGAGCCGTGTCCCACTGGTATTCGAGCCATGCGTTGCGGTCCATGCCCGGGTCGTCGCCGGACTTGTGCTTGCCGTATTCGGCGGGGTTCGGCAGACCGCAGTTTTCTATCTGTTCGGAGAACGACGCTCCGTCGTGCCCCCAGTAGAAGCGTGTGCGCCGGGTGGCGTTGGGCAGCATGCGCAGGTAGGTGTCAAACTGCGCCGCCATCATGTCGCAGTCGCCGCTCTTCAGCATCGGCCAGTACACGAGCCGCTGGTTCTGCGCCGTCATCGTTCCGCCGCCCCATTTCCTGAAGTCGGGCGTGAACGGACATTTCGGGTCGGCATAAACGGGGTCGAA
>CAVHWJ010000251.1:0-4138 GCA_963639565.1 uncultured Prevotella sp.
CCGCAATCGTAACGGGCTTCTACGGTGCCGGCCGACTGAACCACGGCGACATCGATTTCGAGATTACCGACGAGGTTTACAAGGAGGGCAGCCACCACGTGCGCCATCCGCAGCTCGACAAAATCCTCGTGAACTACAACTCACAGCTCGTGAAGGTTTACGGAGAATAAAAGGAATATCATAAAACTCAAAAAAGCAGGAAGAAAGCGAAACGCGGTCTTCCTGCTTTTTTGTTATTACAACAACAAAAGATATAGACAAATTTATCGTTTCGGATAGTGGTCTATAAAATAATCACGGACAAAACGACACGTCAGTCACAGAAAACCGAATGAAAAGTTTGTTGTTTCGGAATATTGTTGTAAACTTGCATTTGGATATTTAAATCAGGAGATTATGGACTCTACACACAACATAATAGAATACGTGAATTGCTGCGTCGGTGCTTTTGCCAACCGCTTTAAGCTCCCTATGGCACAGGCTTATGCCTATCTGCGACGATTCAAGGGAATAGATTTCTTGATAGATTGTTATGCCGCCGAGCATACCCTCTCTATCGAAGATGCCGTGGAAGACATCACCCACCTATGTCAAAAGCATGGAGGGCGGTTGGCATGCTAAAGCTGTATCATGGCAGTAATGTCGTTATTGACGAAATAGACTTGTCACGTTCGAGGCGCGGCAAGGACTTTGGCTGCGGCTTTTATCTGAATCCTGACAAGTCTCAGGCGTTGGAAATGGCGGTTCGTACCTCCCAACGTATGCAGGAGGGCGAGCCTGTTCTGAATACATATCTGTTTGACGAAGAACTCTTGAAAGAAGGTTCGCCGTTGTCTGTAAAGGTGTTTCAGGAATATTCCATTGAGTGGGCTGAGTTTATCCTGAAGAACAGAAAGAACCTGAGTGGTTCGCCTGTTCATCCGTATGATGTCGTTGTAGGCCCAATTGCCGATGATACTGTCGGACTTCAAATGCGCCGTTTCATTCAAGGCTACATTGACATAGAACGGATGATAGAAGAATTGCGCTTTCACGCGCCAGCCGTCCAATATTTCTTTGGGACGGAGAAAGCCATAGGTTATTTAAAGAAGATTTGATTATGAGTGAAGATATACAATTCCAGATAGAATGTCTTTCAACCGAACTGGTGGAAATGTTGATGCAGAAATACGGTTGGGATATGAAGAAGGCTCTTGACGAGCTGTATTCGTCAGAGACATATAAGCGTCTTTGCACCCCCGCTTGCGGTTTATATTACGAGGGTGCCGTATACGTGTTCTCCTATTTGGAGAATGAAATCGAAACCGGTGTCGTTAAATAGCGATAGAATCACTTTTTGCCAATATAATTTGGCCGGAGAAGGTTATTCTTCCACTTTCCAATTCTCCAGACTTCTTCTGTCTTCGGAAAAGTTGAGACCCACCTTTACAATTCTACGGCTGTCACTGGCATAAATTCTGGAATAATCCTTCTGCACTATCTGCTGGATAGCAGATTCAGCCGACTTGTTGTATTTAAGCTCAAAGATGTAGATTGTCTTGTCGGTCTTCAACACCATGTCAATCCGTCCGTCGGGCGTGGGTTCTTCAACCGTAACGTTTGCACCGAGCATGGAGAAGATAGTGAACATCACGGCTTGATAGTGACGCTCGTTGTTGTTGATTATGGTGTAAGGGAACTTGTCGTAAAAACTCTGGAGGTACGGCATGAAAGATTCAATATCGTCTTCCCTCAAGACCTTTTCCCCATATTTATATACCACAATATCCAATTCACCCATTCTCGAAGGGGCGTAATAGCGGAACAGACTTTCAGAAAATCCCTGACGCACTTCCTCGTTGGGGAAACCAAGTTGATAAATCCCCAGTTGCCTGTCGTAACCCTTAATGGTGAGATAGCCGCTTTGATAGAGCACAGGTATCGGGTCAGTAATGCTTTCGGTAGGCACGTCAAACCTGTTCTCCCTTGCTATCAGGTCGTTCAGCTGGAGAATGTCTATCCCTTCCTTTTGCAACAATTCTATAAGGAACGTCGGCGTTCCCGACGTGAACCAGTAGCTCTTGAAATCCTTGTCGTCCAAGGCGTTGATGATACTGTATGGATTGTAAATATCCGGACAGTTCGGGGTGAAATGGTAGCCGTCGTAATGCTCCTTCAATTTTTCGACTACCTCTGCCGTCGTCATACCGTTATATTCCGCCATAGCCTCGATACCCTCCTTAAAGTCAGTAAGGAGCTGCTCCTTGGTAATGCCGCAGATGTCGCCGAACTCGTCCTTCATACTGATGTTCTTGATGTTGTTCAGTTCGCTGAATATACTTAGCTGGCTGAATTTGGAGATTCCCGTGATGAGGACAAAGCGGAGATTCCTTTCTTTCGCTTTCAATGGACTGAAGAAATCGCGCATTATGTTGCGGATATTTTCCTGCAATGTCTCGTCGCCCATGGAGTCATGCATCGGCGCATCGTATTCGTCCACAAGCACAACAACCTGTTTCCCTGACTGGCGCACGGCTTCATCAATGATATAAGACAGCCTGTTGCTGTTGGTTTCTTCTTTGTCAGTGGGGAGACCGTATTTTCTTTCGTAGGGCGTAAGAAGGGCGTTCAACGTCTTATTTACCGCATCGGCACCAAAGTATTTGCTCTGGCTGATGTCGAAATGCAAAACAGGATATTCAGTCCATTCCTGTTCCAGTTTCTCCATTGCAAGTCCCTTGAACAGTTCTTTCTTTCCCTCGAAATACGCCTGAAGCGTAGACACGAAAAGGCTTTTCCCGAAGCGTCGCGGACGGCTCAGGAAATGATACTTGGCATAATGCGCCAAGCGGTACGCCACGTCGGTCTTGTCGGCATAATAATAGTTCCCCGAAACAATTTCGGAGAATGTCTGGATTCCAAGGGGATATTTCTTTGCTGCCATATCGTTGCCCGTTAGTTCTATCTTTCAGCAAAGATAATGATTATTTTTAAGAACAGGAGCATTTACGGGGAAAAGTCGGTTGATTGGCAGCGACAAAACAAAAAAGCCCGAAGGAATAAACAGCCATTCAATTATCAAGGCTGACGTTTCCTTCGGGCTTGGTTATCGTTTTACTGCATTATTTATACAACGCCCCGAAATTCTTGCAGGCGCGGAAGTCCGCGCCCTCCTTGTCCATGCCGAAGGAGTTCCAGAC
The DNA here is from genome assembly GCA_963639565.1 of uncultured Prevotella sp. Taxonomy (GTDB): domain Bacteria; phylum Bacteroidota; class Bacteroidia; order Bacteroidales; family Bacteroidaceae; genus Prevotella. Next base: position 3,180 of record CAVHWJ010000251.1, read on the forward strand.
GGCAGGGCGGAAGATTTTGTCTTCGTCCACGTTGTGCATGCAAACGGGGATGCGGAGCATCGAGGCGAGGGTGATGAGGTCGGCGCCGATGTGACCGTAGCAGATTGCGCCGTGGTTCGCGCCCCAGTTGTTCATCACGGAATAGACATCCTTGAACGCCGGTTTGTCGGGAGAGAGACGCGGGGCGAACCAAGTGGTAGGCCATGTGGGGTCGGTGCGCTTGTCGATGATCTTGTGAATTTCAGGGTCGATGTCCACCGTCCAACCCTCGGCGAGCTGGAGCACCGGCCCCTGTCCCTTGATGATGTTCAGGCGCGCCATTGTGACAGGCATTCCGCCCTTGGTGAGGAAGTTTGATGAGAAACCTCCGCCGCGGAAATAGTCACGGTTGGCAGGATACCACGTTGTGGCCTTCAGACAGTCAGCCACGTTCTCCTCAGTCATTTCCCACGGCTGCTTCATAACAGGGTTGCCGTCGGCGTCCTTGCACTGACCCGTACCGTCGAGCGTCGTCGCGCCGGAATTGATGAGGTGGATGATACCGTTGGCAGCCCTGCCAGTGAGTTCCTTACCGCTCACACGCTTCACGGCCTCGGGACTCCAGTAAGTCCTCACGTCGGAGAATATCGCGGCGCGGTTGGTGAGCAAGTGTTCGAGAAGCATCGTCAGACCGTTGCAAGTGTCGTTCTCCGTGGCGAACACGACAGACTCGCGGATGCCGTTCCAGTCGAACGACGTGTTGAGGATAGCCTCGGCGAAATCGCCGTTGGGCTTATAGTCAGTCCACTGCCTCTGTCCCTGGAAACCTCCGGCAATGGCGTTGTGTCCCAAAGCCTCCTCATAATAGCCGCCTTCGCGTAGTTTGTCGTTGCCCTTCATAAGGTCGCGGAATATCATCGCCATCTTGGTGACGAACTCCCAGTCCTCATCCTTGCCCTTGCGGTCTTTCTTCTTTTCGG
>CAVHWJ010000252.1:0-4115 GCA_963639565.1 uncultured Prevotella sp.
TCGAAACGTCTGTCCTTGCCCTCAGCAAGAAGTATGCGGTGAGCTATCAGCAGATAAACCGCGACCTGACTTCTGCCAATGATGAACTGACAGAACTGGTCAGCCAACTGACCGGCGACGAGTTTGCCATCAAGGGACTGACGGAGTTGATAAAAGGATAAAGGTATGGATATCAAGAAATACGTCGGTGAAGGTGGCACCCAAGATGGACCGTTCAGCGACCGTTGCGCCCTGAAAGGGCAACTGCACATAGCCCAGGGCAGAGGAGCGAAGCGACGGCACCCTGGGTCTGGATGCCACGGAACCCGTTAGGTGCGCCCTGTAAGGGCAGCTGCTTTATATAACCTTATTATATATGCTATACAACGAGGCTTCATGCAGTTGCCCTTTCAGGGCGCAAGAATTACTGAATAGTTATGGGCAGGTATTGTATCATCAGATTTTGCAAACGCGTTTGCCAAATCTAATTTGGGCACACTTCCAAAGGGAAATACAAAACTTACCTTGCTTCCGAAGAAAAGTAGGGCTTGGAAATAGAAAGCCACAAACAAATTTTCTGTTTGCAGCATGAAGAAGAAACGAATAACAAGGAGAACAGCAAATGAACGAACCGAAGATAAGATTTAAGGGATTTGAAGGGGAGTGGAAATCTCCGACGATAGAAACTGTATTTGAACTTAGAAACGGCTATACTCCTTCCAAAGCTGTAAAAGAGTTTTGGGAGGGAGGCTCCATTCCATGGTTTAGAATGGAAGATATACGGGCCAATGGTGGTATCTTGAAAGATGCCATACAGCATGTAACGCCATTAGGTGTCAAAGGAGCAGGATTGTTCGAGAAGAATTCGATAATTCTTGCTACAACAGCTACTATCGGCGAGCATGCGATGCTAATTGCTGATTCGCTTGCGAATCAGCAATTTACGAACTTTAAAGTTCGTAAATCGCTATCGACCAACTATATAGCTGATTTCATATATTATTCATTCTTTGGAATTGATGAATGGTCTAAGAAGAATACAAATTCTGGTGGGTTGTTGTCGGTTAATCTACCTTTGTTGGTAAAACAACCTTTCTATACACCAGACACGGAAGAGCAAAAGCAGATAGCCTCATTCTTCACCTCTCTTGACTCTCAAATCTCTGCTTCCGCCTCTCGTCTTGCTTCTTTGAAACAAGTGAAGGAGGCGAGTCTGCAAGCCATGTTCCCACAAGAGGGGGAAACCGTGCCTAAAATCAGATTCAAAGGGTTTGAGGGAGAGTGGAAGAAAGTGAAGTTGGGAGATATTGCTAGTTTTTCCAAAGGGAATGGCTATTCTAAGAATGATTTGCAAGAGACAGGTTATCCTATAATTTTGTATGGCAGATTGTATACGAAGTATCAGTCTGTTATTACAGAAGTTGATACCTATACAACTCTACAATATGGGGCTGTGCTGTCAGAAGGTAATGAGATTATATTACCAGCTTCGGGTGAAACTCCTGAAGATATAGCACGAGCCTCCGCTGTGCTAGTTGCGAACGTTATTCTTGGTGGAGATTTAAATATAATGCATTTTGATTTGCAAAAGTTTTCTTCTTCATTCATTGCATTGGCAATAACATATACCAGGACGCATTATGATTTAAGCAAGGTCGCACAAGGCAAATCTGTCGTCCATCTTCAAAATGGAGAAATTGGTAAGGCTGAAATTATGCTACCGTCCCTTGTAGAACAAAAGCAAATCGCCTCTTTCTTTGCCAATTTAGATAAGCAAATCGCCCTTCAGTCTCAACGTTTGGAGAAGTTGAAGCAGATAAAGGCTGCTTGTCTGGACAAGATGTTCGTGTAATCTTTATATCTTTGCAATATGACAATAGAATGAGAATTTAGAGGCAAGAAAATGGTATTTGGCGAGACGTAGCGAGATGAATGTCCCAATAAATGTCCCAATAAAATTGAACTATAAAGAGGTATCATTATGGCAAATATACAGAGTTTCATCAAGGAGTCGGCTTTCGAGGAAGCACTGACCGAACATCTGCTCCATCACGGTTGGAACGAGGTGATCAAGAACCCGACGGAAGAGCAACTCGTGGAGAACTGGGCAAACATAATATACGACAACAACCGCGGCATTGCCCAGCTCGGCAACCATCCCCTCACGGAGAGCGAGATGCGCCAAGTGATAGACCAAGTGAATATGTGCGGTTCGCCCTATGCCGTGAACAAACTAATCAACGGACAACAGGTAAGCATAAGGCGCGACTGCGAGGCCGACACCAACAACTACGGCAAGGAGGTGTATCTGAAAATATTCGACCCCAAGGAAATCTCGGCAGGACAGAGCCGCTACCAGATAGTGCGCCAACCGAAATTCAAGACCAACGAGGCGATGGCCGGCGACCGCCGCGGCGACATGATGCTGCTCATCAACGGCATGCCCGTGATACACATAGAACTGAAGCGCAGCAAGGTGGATGTGAGCCAAGCCTGTTACCAACTGAAACGCTATACCCACGAGGGCATCTTTGCCAAAGGCATCTTTTCGATGGTGCAGATATTCGTGGCAATGACTCCCGAAGAAACGCTATACTTTGCCAACCCCGGGTCGGAAGACCGCTTCTCGAAACAGTTCTTCTTTCATTGGGAAGACTTCAACAACACGATAGTGAGCGACTGGCAGAAGGTGGCCACCGACCTGCTCTCCATACCAATGGCTCACCAGATGGTGGGTTTCTACACCATTGCCGACGACAAGGACAAGACGCTGAAAGTGCTCCGCAGCTACCAGTATTTTGCCGCAAGCAAGATAAGCGACGTGGTGAAGAAGACCAACTGGGACGAACACCAGCACCGGGGCGGATATATCTGGCACACCACAGGTTCGGGAAAGACCATGACATCCTTCAAATCGGCACAGCTGATAGCCAACTCGGGCGACGCCGACAAGGTGGTGTTTCTGCTCGACCGCATAGAACTGTCGGTGCAGTCGCTCGACGAGTACCGCGGATTTGCCGGCGACCCCGACTCCGTGCAGGACACGGCAGACACGAGCATTCTGCTCGCCAAACTGAAAAGCAACGACAAGGATGACCGTCTGATTGTCACTTCCATCCAGAAGATGAGCAACATCAAGGAGGGACCGACCATATCTAAAGAGGTGATTGACTATATCGGCAAGAAACGATTGGTGTTCATCATCGACGAGTGTCACCGCAGCGTGTTCGGCAGTATGCTCATCGGCATCAAGCACACCTTCCCACGAGCCCTACTCTTCGGCTTCACTGGAACACCCGTGTTTGAGGAAAACGCCAAGAATGAGATAATGACCGAAACGCTCTTTGGCGACATGCTCCACAAATACACCATAGCCAACGGCATACCCGACGGCAACGTGTTGGGCTTTGACCCATATATGGAGGTAACCGACGAAAACGAACAGCGCGAGTTGGTGGCTTTCCATGAAATAGACCGCAAACTGAAAGACCGCAACCCCGACGAGGAACCGAAGAAGCGCACCACGGAGGAATATCTGCAACTCATCGACGAGGATGAGGAGTTGCGGAACATTTACAACAAATTCGTCTCCGAACTTCAGATGCCCGACACCTATACGGAGAACGGCAAGCAGGTGCATGGCATAGAGCACTATCTGCCAAAGGACTTCTACCAGACGGACGCGCACCATCTGGCTGTGGTGCAGAACATAATGAAGAGATGGGACAGACTGAGCAAGAACGGCAAGTTTCACGCCATGCTCGCCACGAAAAACATTCCCGAGGCGATAGCCTACTACAAACTCTTCAAGGAGCATTACCCCTCGATGAATGTGGTGGCCATATTCGACAACAACATAGACAACTCCGACGGAGGCATGGCCCGGGAAGACGCCATCGTGGAGATGCTGACGGACTACAACGCCAAGTATGGCATGACCTTCCAACTGCCGAACTACGCCAAATATAAGAAAGACGTGGCCAAGCGACTGGCTCACAAGAAGCCCTATATCGGCATAGAGAACGACCACAGCAAGCAAGTGGACCTGCTCATCGTGGTGACGCAGATGCTCACGGGCTACGACTCCAAGTGGGTGAACACGCTGTATGTGGACAAGGTGATGAAGTATGTGGACA
>CAVHWJ010000253.1:0-2359 GCA_963639565.1 uncultured Prevotella sp.
ATATTTATCTCCCACATAAAACAGGGGCGAACGAGCGGTTCCGTTTTTCATTGTCTATCTTCGTGATGAAAAGATACTCCATGTGATTGTCAAACTCTGTCTTGCCGGCGTTGAACGGCGTGTGGGAATGGGTAAAGACCTTTGTTTCCCCGCACTTGTTCAGCACGTCGAGGATTTGTTCCAGTTTGATTTTGTTCTGCGACGACGTGCTCTTTGACTTATACGTGTTGTTGTATGACACCGCGATATATCTGCTGTCCACGTGAGCCACAAGGTCGGTGAAAGCGTTGAACGCCTTTGTCCTGCAATAGTCGCTCATGTGCTCCTCCTTGGGCTTCCGGGCTTCGCCTTTCAGTTCGGGTTTGTCCCATTTCACAAGTACTTCGTAGACATGATAAAACCGGCTGTACTGTCGTGAGTTGTAGGGCGGGTCCATATAAACGATGTCCGTGTGGATTTCCCTTGCCAGTTCATTCGCGTCTTTTTGGAATATTTTCACCTTTTCGAGGCTTTGCGCGTCCACCATCCTCATTATAAATTTCTTCGGCTTAATTTCCTTCTTGATATAAGCCTCAAAATGCCCCAGGGTATTCGCTATCTTGTCTATGCTGTATATCAGCGAGGCGATAAGTATTGCGTATTCCTTTTCGGTCAGTGTGCTTTTTATGTCTTCAATGACATCGCGTATGTGTCCGATTATCTTTGCGGATGCCTCGTCGAAATATTTGCCGCCGTAGTTCCGCGAAAAATAATTCTCTTTGATTGTGCTGTGGTCTATGCCGTTAAACGCGTCCAACAGGTTTAATATCTTTTCCTTGTTCCATTCCCCCTCTTCAAAGAAAGCCTTGTAGAGGATGTTGTTGGAATACAGAAAATCATTCATTATCACCTTGGGATATAGTTGTATAGCCCTGTTAGACACGGAACCAGTCCCTGCGAATATGTCGCAGAAACTCTCCACGTCCCGGGTCTGTTCCTTGATGATTCCGAATATCCAGTCCACTAATTTCGCCTTGCACCCGATATAGCGGCGGCTTTCCAGTTTGTACGGTTTCGTATAGACAGCATCCTTCCAAAAGGGGATGATGCCCTCGCCATACGCCGCCCTCGCTTCGTTAAGGGTGCAGCTTTCTATGTCCTCGATATTTATGTCAGAATAGTTCATTTGCCGTTACTGTTTTTTATTAGACCAAAGCCGCTTGTTTTATTCCGCCGACATGTCCGCCACCATTTTCCTGTAAGTGGAGTAGAGGTGCGAGCGGCTCACGTAGCCGATGAGTTTGCCCTCGGTGTCGAGCACGGGGAGCATACCGGCGTCGGTGGAGTCAAACTGCTTCATCACCTCTTCCATGGGGTCGTTCACGCCAAGCACACACGGCGGTTGCGACATGAGCTGCTTCACCTTGAAATGGTGGTAGAGTTCCGTGCGGAATATGATGTGGCGCAGTTTCTGCATGTCAATCTCGCCGAGGAAATGGCCGCCGTCGTCGAGCACCGGCAGTATGTTGTTGTGACTGCGGCTTATGGCGTGAACGAGCGTCCCCAAGTCCATGTCCTGCGGCACGCTCGACGTGTTCTTGTCAATCACCGTGTCGATGTTCATCAGCGTGAGGATGGCGCGGTCGGTGTGATGGGTGATGAGCTTGCCCTCCCTTGCCAGACGCATGCCGTAGATGCTGTGCGGCTCAAAGAGGATTATGGTGAGATAGGCGCAGATGCTCACTATCATCAGCGGGATGAACATCTGGTAGCCGCCGGTGATTTCGGCTATAAGGAAAATTCCCGTGAGCGGCGCGTGCATCACTCCCGCCATTACCGCCGCCATACCGAGGAGCACGAAGTTCTTTTCAGGCACATACACGCCAATCTGGTAGATGTTCCACAGACGGGCGAAGAGGAAACCGCCGTAAGCTCCGATGAACAGCGAGGGGGCGAACGTTCCGCCGCATCCGCCACCGCCGTTGGTGGCTGATGTGGCGAACACCTTGGTGAGCACCACGAGAGCCACGTATATCACGAGCATCTTGCTGTGGCCGTAGAAGAGCGAGTTGTTTAGAATCTGGTCCCAGTCGGCCTGTGTCCTGCCGTTGAGCAGGATGTTTATGCTGTGGTAGCCCTCGCCGTAGAGCACGGGGAACAGGGCGATTAGCACACTCAGCATCACGCCGCCCAGAGCCAGTTTGGCGTAGGAGTGTTTTTTCAGTTTGGCGAACACGCCCTCGCAAGCCGTCATCGTGCGCATGAAATACAGGCTTATCAGTCCGCCGGTGATGCCGAGCAGGATATACGCCGGCACCCGCGACATCGACCACGTGCCGTCCACGTGGAAATCGAACAGCACGCCTCCCGATGAGAAGAT
>CAVHWJ010000253.1:2627-4112 GCA_963639565.1 uncultured Prevotella sp.
GTTATGGCAGAGGCTATCACGGAACTCCAGCAGTTGTGGGCTTTCAGCAGACTCCTCTTGCTGCTTATGGCATAGAGGATGCGCGTGATACCGTGGCTGATGTTGTCTCTCACCACGTATTTCACGAACAGCGAAGTGACGTAGATGCCCACCACCGGGTAAATCATGTAGAGCCAGTTGAAGCGGTCCACCATGAAGCCCATAGTGAGCAGATGCTGTATCTGCACGATGAGGGCGTGGAGGATGCTTGCCGCCACCGCCGCGAGAAAGCCCACGGCGAGGCTGAGGATGAGGGTGAACTGCCTGTCGGTGACGTGTTTCTCCCTCCAGTCTATTATCTTGTTGAGAAGTTTTTCGGCCTTTATGTCTTGCATTTATTGTGCGGAATTTCCTTTTGTTGTCGTTTACCTTATAATCTTCACCTCTCCGTTCTCCGAGAGCTTTATTATGCTCGATGGCTTGTGCGGCTTGTGCTCCTGCCGGCGCGAGAAGCACACGTAGTCCACGGCGTTGAGCAGTTCCTCCGATATGTCGCGGTAGTTCTGCGCGGCGGGTTCTCCGCTGATGTTCGCGCTTGTGGAGACAACCGGTTTCTGGAACCTGTAACACAGTTCCTTTGAGAACGGCTCCCTCGTTATCCTCATCGCAATCGACCCGTCGTCGGCTATGAGGTTGGGGGCGAGGTTCACGGCGTTGTCGAGAATCACCGTGGTCGGCGTTTCGGCGAGTTCGAGCAAGTCCCACGCCACTTCCGGCACGTTCCTCACGTATCTCTGCAGTCTCGCGTCGGAGTCCACCAGACAGATGAGGGCTTTCGAGTCGTCGCGCCGCTTTATCCTGTAAACCTTCTCCACGGCCTCGGCGTTTGTGGCGTCGCAGCCTATTCCCCATACCGTGTCGGTGGGGTAGAGTATCACTCCGCCGTTTCTCATCGTCTCAACGGCTTTCCTTATGTCGTCTTCTGTTTTCATTACCCTTGATTTATGGCGTGTTCTAAAAATTCCACGCATCATTAATTTCTTATTTCTGACGGTTGCTCTTTGTGGCTTTTTGTTTTTTATCCGGCATCTTTTCCTTTCTCTTTCAGTCGTATAGCCCGCTATACTCCTTCAAGAAGAAAGAAAAATCTACTCGGCTAAAATTCAAAAATCCATCAAAGAGAATTTTTAGAACCCGCCTCTTCTTTATACCTTATTATATATGTAGTACCTTTCAGGAATACAGCCAGTAGAACCAGTATGTGTTGCCGAATGTCTCCCGCGCCTTGGTTTTCCGCTCTGCCTTGTCGGGCGTGCTCTTCAGTATCGCCTGAAGGTCGGCATAGTCAGCGTCGGCCACGGTGTTGGTGTAGTTCGTCACAGGGTTCGAGCGTATGTGGTTGTAGAGCACCAACGCCTCGCGGTAGTGCTTGGGCAGAGTGCCGGCGGCAAATCTCGGGTCGGCGGCAATCTCCCGGGCGAAGGCGTCGATGTCCTTGTCCATGAG
>CAVHWJ010000254.1:0-4088 GCA_963639565.1 uncultured Prevotella sp.
AGTCGAACAGACAACGTCAGAAGCCCACGCCGATATGAAAAACCGTACCGCAAGAGACCTGTATAACACAAGCAATCGCATCCAAACAAGATACAATCCATGCCTACAAGGTCTCTTCGGGATTGATATAATCACACCCGGGACATCTACCGTTGGCCTTGTTCAAGACTATAATTGTAGTGAATTTGCAAGATTCGATGCGTCTCAAACAGAGCGTCAAGTAAACGCCTTAATTATGTCGTGCCTCTTTTACCCACCCTGCCTCCTTATTGCGGACATGAAATCCACAAAAGGCCCGGCGTGAGCTGAGGCCATGGACGAGTCGGCATTTATGCGTACGCGACACACGGTTGCCGAATTAGTCCGGCAACAAAGGTATGGAATAATTTTGAACAAACAAAGGAAAAGGGAACGAAATAACAAAAACGGAGGCAAAGTGTTATTTGGAAACAACAGAAATAGCGGAAAAGTGTTATTTCAAAATAACAAAATCGGACGAAAAGTGTTATTTCAAAATAACATTTCGTATCTTTGCCGCGTCATTGCAAGAAAGAATCGACATGAGTATAGAAGATTTGTATATCAACTCCGACAGGCTCGTAGCCAATGTGAGCATGGAGCACAAGCGTTACCTCTACCGCGAAATAAACTGGGAGAGCAGAATGGTGTGTATAAGGGGCGCACGCGGCGTAGGAAAGACCACACTCCTAAAACAGTACCTGAAAGAGAACCATTTGGCTAACCACAAGGCCCTCTACATCACGCTGGATGATTTTTGGTTCACCAACCACCATCTCATAGACGTGGCGGAATACCACTACTTGCATGGCGGCACGACGCTCTTTATCGACGAAGTGCATCATTACCCCTTCCCCACTTGGCCGTTGGAACTGAAAAACATATACGACCGCTACCCGGAGATGAAAATAGTATTCACAGGTTCTTCTATATTGCAGATAGACAACTCCATGGCCGACCTGTCGCGCCGCTGCATATTCTACACTTTGCACGGCATGTCGTTCAGGGAATATCTTGAATTCAACAAAATATTAAGCCACGGGTCTGTCGGGCTGGAAGACTTGTTGAACGACCATGTGAAAATCGCGCTTGACATCACCAATAAAATCAAGGTGCTGCCGTTATTCGCGGATTATCTCCGGCACGGCTATTACCCGTTTTACACAGAGGTAAAAGCCTCTTACGGAAAAGTGCTCCAGCAGGTTGCGGCAAACATCATCGAGGTGGATGTTCCTGCCGTGGAAAACATAGAATATTCCACTGTAACGAAACTGAAAAGGCTTTTCGCTCTGATTTCACAGATGGTCCCTTTCACCATCAACATCAGCGAAATGAGCAAGTCTGTAGACTGCAGCAGACAGGCCGTGAGCAAGATGCTTGCGCTGCTGAACAAGGCGGCACTCGTAAATCTGCTGTACAACGGCAAGAACACGATGAACCAGCTCTCAAAACCCGAAAAAGTGTATTTGGAGAACACCAATCTAATGTATGCGCTGACCTCACGGGCAGACACAGGAAATGTAAGGGAGACATTCTTCGCCAATATGCTAATGAGAAACCATGAAGTGACTTTTTCCGGGAGCGGCGATTTCCTTATTGACGGCAAATTCACGTTCGAGGTTGGCGGAAAGAACAAGAGTTTCGACCAAATCAAGGGCATACCAAACAGTTACCTTGCGTTAGACGACATTGAGACAGGCTATGGGGCAAAAATCCCCCTTTGGCTGTTCGGGTTTATCGGGTAATCAAATGCAGAAGCCACGGACAAGTGCGGAACGCCCCTTTGTGGGCAAATCTTTCAATTACCAATTGATAAAAACACACAAATCTTTCAATTGGCAATTGAAAGATTTGACGCGTGCAGACCGATTTCTACCAAACATTAAGTCTGTCGTCAGTGCCTTTCCTTTTAGTTTTCTCTACATCTTTCTGTCTAGTCTGACGGTTTCTGCGGTTTTAACGCTACCTTTGCCTCAAAAAAAAGACAAAGACAATGATAAGACTTGCTACTGAAAAAGACATCGGCGGCATCGCGGCCGTATATGACCTCGTGCTGAGGATGGAAGAACAGGGACTGGCATCCATAGGGTGGCGGCGAGGCGTTTACCCCACAGAAGACACTGCACGGCAGGGCGTGGAGAGAGGCGACATGTATGTGTTTGAAGACGACGGCACTGGCGGGATTGCCGCAGCGGCGGTGATAAACCATGCGCAGCCGGCGGCGTATTCCGGCGGCAAATGGGGCGTTGCGGCTGACGGCGGCGAGGTATTGGTGCTGCACACCTTGGCGGTAAGCCCCGGATATTCAGGCAGGGGCATCGGCACGGCGTTCGTCGATTTCTATGAACGCATGGCGAAAGAAAAAGGTTGCCGAACGCTCCGCATGGACACACAGGCAAAGAATGCGGTGGCACGCAGACTGCACAGAAGGCTCGGTTACAGGGAGGCCGGCATCGTGGAGTGCGAGTTCAACGGGATAGAGGGCATAGAACTGGTGCTGCTTGAGAAGGTGTTGGGGTAACGGTTTCCGTATGAAAAGGAAACATTTGAAGGTTTATTTCCGTATGAAAAGGAAGCATTTGAGCGTTTCTTTCCTTGTGAAAAGGAAATAATCAGACATTTTTTCCTTTTCATAAGGAAAAAACATAACTTTGTACCCGATGAATTAAATATTCCACAAAAAGACATTCAATATGGATTTGCGCAGTGTATTTCAGTCTGTCATTGCCTTGCACCAAGAAGAATTCCCTTTGGCACTGCAAGAAAGAAACCTACGGCTGCCGCTTGACGGCAACCGCATAGTGACGGTGACCGGCATCAGGCGTTGTGGAAAGTCGTCGCTGTTAGGGCTTGTCATAAATGCCTTGCTGCAAAGGGGCGTTCCACGCGAGAATATCCTATATGTGGGCTTCGACGACGAACGCTTCATGCAGATGAAGCCCGACGATTTCGACGAACTGCTTCAAGCTTACCGCGAAATGTTCCCCGAAACCCAGTTAAAGGACGTGTATATGTTCTTCGACGAAATACAGCTGATAGAGGGCTGGGAACTCTTTGTGCTGCGTGTTTACAAGAACTACTGCAAACACATCTACGTGACGGGAAGCACCGCCAAGATGCTTTCGGAAGAGATGGCGTCCGCCCTGCGCGGATGGCCCGACGACTACCGCGAGTACCCACTCTCGTTCGACGAGTATATGAAATTCAAGGGCATACAGGCAAACCGATTCAGCGAGGAGGGAAGGGCAAAACTCGCCGCAGCGTTCCGCGGCTACTGCGAAGAGGGCGGTTTCCCCGAGGTGGTGCTTGCAGAGAAGCGGAGCGACAAGGTGAAAATCCTTCAGTCGTATTTCAGCACCATGCTCTTCCGCGACCTCATGGAACACTACCGCATCAGCACGCCGCCACAGGTGGTGCGCTATTTCCTGAAACGGGTGATGAACAACCTCACCAAGCCCACGAGCGTAAACAACATCTACAACGACCTCAAGTCACAAGGTTTGAAGGTGTCAAAGGACTCGCTCTATTCCTGGCTCGACTATGCCTGCAATGTGTTCATGCTGCACAAGGTGGAGAGATACGACCGCTCTATGGTGAAGCAGCGCGCGGCCCCGGCGAAGTATTACGTGGCGGACATCGCCCTGCGCAACGCCGTGCTGCTGTCGGGAAGTGAAGACGCAGGAAAAGCCTTGGAGAACATCGTCTGCCTACATTTGGAGCGGAGTTTGGGCGAGGAAGACCGCATCTGCTATTTCAGCGAGACGAAAGAGTGCGACTTTGTTGTGGTGCGCGGCAACCGTGTGGACGAGTTGCTGCAAGTGTGCTGGACGCTCGACGAGGGGAACACAGACCGTGAAACGGGAGGTCTCTTGGCCGCCTCTTCCGCCACAGGGTGCAGCAACTGCCGCATCGTGACGTTCTCGCAACGACGGACAATCGAACGCGACGGACTGAAGATTGGGGTGTTGCCCGTGTGGGAAATGTTATAATCCCTCACTCCTCCTCCACTTGCGTCTTCGGCCAGTTCACGAGAAAGAGTTTCTCGGTGGCGCGGGTGAAGGCGGTGTAGA
>CAVHWJ010000255.1:0-4007 GCA_963639565.1 uncultured Prevotella sp.
CAGTTACATGGCTTTTAGCCCTGTAACACAAGGTTTTAAGAAAGTCTACCTATTACATTTAGGTCTTCCAGTTACATGCCAGTTACATGGTAGTTACATGACTTTAAGTCCTGTAACACAAGGGGTTCAGCAAATTCCGCCTTTTGTTTTGAGCCTCTCAGTTACATGCCAGTTACATGTCAGTTACATGGTCTATGCCCAATAAGGGATATAGTTATGCCTTTTGCTTCCCTCTGTGTTCTCTTCCTTTATCAGTTTGGCTTCTAAGGTTTCCTTGATTATCCTCGATGCCATTGGATAGTTCTTGTCCTCAATGCCCAGACGAGTACGGAGGGACTGGTTGTTCATCTTCTCGTTGGAGACATATTTCAGACAAGCGTGTTGATAACAGGCACGCACTCTCTCGGATTTGTCCAAATCGGCAAATTTGCGATAAGAAAACACCGTCGCTGTGGTTCTTGTCTCCTGAAGCTGGAAACGGACAGGCGGCAACTGGTATAGCTCCACGTGGAATATTGTCTTGTCCATGCCGCTGCCTTTCTCCTCGCAAATACCCATCCTACGCATGATGTCGGCGAGCGAATCGTTTCTCGACTGATATTCATCAATGAAACGCTCAATGCTGATGAGCGGTTGTCCGGGGTTGGAGAACTCTATGCGGTCGGAGTAGATTTCTATCATAGGAAATCCCTGTTCGGCAAAATCCTGGTGGATAATCATGTTCGCGGCTAATTCGCGAACGGCAATTTCGGGATACATACGTACATCTTTCCTTAGAGCCATGCCGATTTCCTCGTTGGCAGGAAGCTGACTGTTTATCCATGCCACCATTTCCTCAAAACATATCGCATAGCCCTTGTCAAAAGTCTGCTCACGGATAGTCTCAATCTTGTTTTTGCCCTTATAGACAATGACCCTCACCATTTTGCGCTTCAGACCGTCGAAGTCAGACAAACGCTTGGCGAACAATATAGCTCCAAGTTCCGTGATGCCATACCCCACCTCATCTTTGGCTATGAGATTTTCTGACAGAAAGCGGTCCAAGATGCCGCTCGTGTCTTGCGGCAGCGGCAAATGCATCATGTCAAAGTAAGTTTCAGCACTCAAGTATGCGAAAACATCCTGCCCCGACAAGCCTTTCTTCAAGACAATCTTTTCCAACGGCTTCTGACCGCCTTTCCATATCTTGGACTCTTTTGCCGGAAAGTCCTTCAACTTGCGGGTAATCGTACCGACCCTTACGTATGCCTCATGCAGGAAACTTACAGGACGATTGGTCGTTGCTGGAATCTTGAAAATGCAGACGTGGCCCTTGCCCCCATAGTCGAAATCATCAATAATCTCGAAGTCGATACGAGGGTTCAGTCGGGTAGACAACCAAGACTCCAGTTCCTCGTTACCCACCATTTTCTGTTTGCCGTAAAGGTCGGTGCCAATGACATCATGGCTTTCGTCATCGACGCCAAACACGATATATCCGAACGGCATATTGCACAGATAGGCACTGTTCGACAAGGCTGAGATTCTTTCGCCTATCTCCTCCTTTGAATGAAAATTGTGCTTGAACTCCAGCCATTCCGTTTCTTTGGGTTTGGCGGTCAAGGCATCTATCAACTTTTTGAAATCCACATATTCCATAATTGCTTTACTCTTTTACGGGTTCGAGCAACATCACCAGTTCCGTCTCGGCGATGTCACATTTCTCAAAAAGGAAACGAAGACAACGAAGTTTGCTTCGGTTGTCCATCGATGTCCACAGATATTTTTGCGGAGCAATTTGCGTGCAATATCTTGTGTCCGCCTGTTTCTCAGACCAAAAGAAGCCCTCTGCGTCATAGAGGGAATCCACGATGTCGTTATATTTCTCCGCCACAACCTTAACCACATGCAGAAGCATATCCTTCCATGTAGTCTCGGTGTATTCATTCCCGAAGAGCCGGAAGCCCTTTAATAACCTGTTTGTAGGCGAGAAATTTTCCTCATCCAAAGACACCTCGTCCATTGTCTTTGGCAACGGCTTGAACAAAGGCTGTGGCAGCGGATAGAGACGCAAGAATATGTTTACAATATCTTTGCCACGCTGCAAGATTTCGCCTACCGTCCACTTGTCGCACTCTGTCACCTTTCTTGTCAGGCGATATTTGGAATCCTTGTAGCCCGGATATATTTCATTCCCGATTTTCTTGCCATCACGTTTTACCGCGAAAGGCTTGTTGCCAAGTTCGCTGTTGATGCCAGTCAATGTAAGGTTTGCAAAGGTATGCAGATATTTCTCCTGTATCTCCTCGTAATTGTCACCAAGCATCGCTTTCCATTCCCTGTTGAGGGTTTGGGGCATAATATGCTCTATCGTGGCATCCTTCTTCTTCATGTCTGATGCCACGTCATTGTATTCACCATGCACAGAGTTCTCCAAACGCTCAAACAGAAAGATTTGGAAAGGTTTAGGCATGTGGTATGCGTCGCGCGTCTTTATGGCTTCGACAAACCGTCCATCCCGCGGCAACTGATAGTTTCCGTCGCGGCGCATGATGTGATACGCAAGTATATCAGAATAGGTATAGTCAAGCGCAACGTCGGCAGACTTGTATTCCTCTATGCTCTTCAGTACATCCTTGTGCAGGGCGCAAAACACTTGGGTCAAGGCGTTACCCGGCATATTGCACACGATACGGCGAGCCATATAGTTTTCGACAACATCAATGACCCGGTACACCTCACCCTCTGCATAATTGTTCTCAACCGCATATTTGAGGAACTGGATGAAGAACACATTGGTCACGTCCGTTTCAAGATTGCAGATGTGGCGCATCTTATCGGAAAGTTCCTGTGTCGCGAGTTTCGCCTCAGCCACTTGCTGATAGAAACGTGCGTATTCCAGCATCTCCGCAAGTTCTTCCTTGCGGTCATGCCCTTCCATGTATTTCTTCCATTCGGGATAAATATTCGCCAAGCGGACGGGGCGTTGCAGCTGTTGTTTTATAGTAAGATAATCGCGTAGGAACTTTGTCGGCTTGTTTTCCGTAGCCTCTTCTATCTTCTGCCAATATTCTTTGAAGCAAGCCTGTTGTTCATCCGCAGTCAGTGCCATTAATAGATAATTGCGGATTTTGTCAGCCTCAGTCAATGCCAGTCCCGTAGAGTTGAGACTTTCAAAAATAAGTTGTGCGTCATCGTCAGCATCCAACTCTATTGATATGATTTGCAGCCGTTCGACGGCATCAAGCAGTTGGTCGAAAGACAACACTTGCGGTTTCTTGGTAAGCAGTCCGTAAAAGTGACGGAAATTGCGTGTCACCTTTGAGGCTTCATCATAAGGGCCTACATTATTAAATATCTTATCGTAGGCGATACGGTCATTCTCAATGGGAACAAGTTTGATTTTACGCTCGGAGTTACAATATTTTGCATTGAGAAACAAATCATAAGCCTCATCTTTGCGGTATTCATTTTTGATTTCCAACATACCGTCGTTCACCGCCTTAATGCCAGCCAACAACAGAAGAGAAATGGTGGTCAAACGCTGTTGTCCGTCAATGACAAACCTGTTAAATCCGCTTCCTGCCGATGATGTCACTATCGAACCGAAGAAATGCGACGGCTTGCCGGAGCGGCTTAACTTCACCAAGTCACTGAACAGCTGGTCACAATTCTCTATCAGCCAATCGTAATTTCGCTGATATACAGGTATGACAAATTGTATCTGTTGCCCACTTACAAATTCATGTAAAGGTTTTGCATATCCCTTCATAGTCTGTTATTCAAATATTACTGACTTATTTTTCATGCCTCACAAGGCCGTAGAATGTAACAGTTCTCCATAAATCGGCATCCTTGCAAGAACAGACAAGGCACAGATTCAGCCATTCAAAGAGAGACCGTCATAGCTGCAAAAGTAATCAAAACAGGCGAGTTGTCAAAATATTTGGGAGGTCAAACGTCACGGCACATTGCTTTCCGCACTTTTTGTAGTAAATTTGCAGGGGAATGGCATTGCGCAAGATAAT
>CAVHWJ010000256.1:0-2439 GCA_963639565.1 uncultured Prevotella sp.
CGGAACGACCGCGCCTTCACCTCGCTGCGCAGATGACGGCGGATGAAGTCATACACCTCCTCGTTGGAATACAGTTCGTTGGTCCTCACGTCCACCACCATGCGGCACTCGTCGGGCACCACGTTGTGCTGCGTGCCGGCGTTGATAACCGTCACGTTCATCACCGTGGGGCCGAGGAACCGGCTCACCCTCTGAAACCTGTACGACCGCAGCCAGCACAGGTCGTACAACGCCTCGTAGATAGCGTTGATGCCCTCGCCGCGCGCCGCGTGTCCCGACTTGCCGCGCGCCGTGATGTCGAGCACCATGAGACCCTTCTCCGCCACCGCCGGCTGCATCCCCGTGGGTTCGCCCACTATCGCCACGCTTATCGGCGGCAGCAGCGGCAGCACGGCGCTGATGCCCCCATCCCCCGACACCTCCTCTTCCGCCGACGCGAGATAAATCAGGTTATACCCCCTCTCCTCGCCGCAGAGTATGCGGAACGCCTGGAGCAGCGACACCAGTCCGCCGCCGCAGTCGTTGCTCCCCAGTCCGTAGAGCGTCCCGGCCTCCATTTCGGGGCAGTAGGGGTTGCGTGTCCACGTCTTCACCGGCTTCACCGTGTCGATGTGGGCGTTCAGGAGCACCGTCTCCTTGCGCGCGTCATACCCCGGCGCCACGCACCACACGTTGTTTCCGCTGCGGCGGCACTCCAGGCCGTAGCTCTCAATCGTCTCCTGCATGATGTCGGCGGCCTTCGTCTCCTCGCGGCTTGTCGAGGGCGTGGCGATGAGCCTCCTGAGCAGTTCCACCGCCTCTTCGGTATAATGTCTTGTGTCCATAACTTTTGTTCAGTATGTCTCTATATATTATATATAAGGTGCAAAGATAGTTGTTTTTGCCCTCATTCCTTTCCTGTTTTGGTAAATTTGCTTAACTTTGCATTGTTTACGCCGCTTGACGCAAGTCAAGGCGCGCGGCATACAGAATATGTCATAAACTTAAATCATATAATGCAGAAAAGTGTAAAGCCCGCTGAGGGCAAACTGGGAATAATGGTCGTGGGCAACGGAGCCGTGGCGACCACATTCATCACGGGCGTGCTTATGACGCGCCGCGGACTGGCTAAACCCGTCGGTTCGCTCACGCAATACGACAAGATACGTGTGGGCAAGGGCGCCGACAAGAAATACCTCCCCTACAAGGACATAGTGCCGCTGGCCTCGCTCGACGACATCGTGTTCGCCACGTGGGACGTTTATCCGCAGAACGCCTACCAGGCGGCGATGTACGCGCAGGTGCTCGATGAGAAAGACATCGACCCCGTGAAGGACGAGCTGGAGAAGATAAAGCCCATTAAGGCCGCCTTTGACAAGAACTACGCCAAGCGTCTCGACGGCGACAACGTGAAGGACTGCAACACGCGCTGGGAAATGGTAGAGGCACTGAGGGAAGACATACGCGAATTCAAGAAGGAGAACAACTGCTCGCGCATCGTGGTGATATGGGCGGCATCCACGGAGATATACGTGCCGGTGGACGAGAAGGTTCACTACCGTCTCGAAGACCTCGAAAAGGCGATGAGGGAAGACGACCGCGAGCATATCGCCCCGTCGATGTGCTACGCCTACGCCGCCCTCACCGAGGGCGCGCCGTTCATCATGGGCGCGCCGAACACCACGGTGGACATCCCGGCAATGTGGGAACTCGCCGAGAAAACCCGGATGCCAATCGCCGGCAAGGACTTCAAGACAGGCCAGACGCTCGTGAAGAGCGGTTTCGCCCCGATAATCGGCACGCGCTGCCTGGGCCTGAGCGGATGGTTCTCCACAAATATTTTGGGCAACCGCGACGGCCTTGTGCTCGACGAGCCTGAGAATTTCCGCACCAAGGAGGTGAGCAAGCTCTCCACGCTGGAGACGATACTCAAGCCCGACGTGCAGCCCGACCTCTACGGCCACGGCAACGACTCCGACACGCAGTATTACCACAAGGTGCGCATCAACTACTATCCGCCGCGCAACGACAGCAAGGAGGGTTGGGACAACATCGACATCTTCGGCTGGATGGGCTATCCGATGCAGATAAAGATAAACTTCCTCTGCCGCGACTCCATCCTCGCCGCGCCGCTGCTGCTCGACCTGTGTCTGCTCACCGACCTCGCCGCCCGCGCCGGACGCTACGGCACCCAGCGTTTCCTGAGCTTCTACCTGAAGAGTCCGCAGCACGACTACACCCGCGGCGAAGAGGCCGTGAACAACCTCTACCAGCAGTACACCATGCTCAAGAACGCCCTCCGCGAAATGGGCGGCTACGAGGCTGACGAGGAAATCGACTAAACGAATATCACCGAAAGGCAACCACTTGCCGGCTCACATTGCCGGCGGCGGTTGCCTTTACGTTTAATTTATGGTAAATACGTGGCAAAAATAAATTTATGATAAATTCATGGCAAAA
>CAVHWJ010000256.1:2513-3994 GCA_963639565.1 uncultured Prevotella sp.
AAAAAAACATTTTGGTTTAACATAAATTCCCATAAATTATCCACGAATTTTCATGAATTTAATTTGTTAGGGTGAATATGGATTTCCGTAAATTTAATTTGTCGGGTGAATGGATATAATAATTGATATATATATAAATAAGGTATAATAATGAAGAAACTCAGAACTCTTGCCGCCATAGCGGCTTTGGCAGGGGCTTGCGCCACGGCGCAGGCGCAGATTCCCGACGGCTACTACGACTCGCTGAAGGGTAAGAAAGGGGCGGCACTCAAAACCGCCGTACACGACATCATCCAGAAAGCCGACGTGCTCAACTACGGCAGCGGCAACGGTGCCACGTGGTGGGGCTTCTGGCTCACCGACCGCACCGACGACGGACGCTTCATCGACCGCTACTCGCCCGAGAGCGACTGGGTGCAGAGCACCTCGCAGGGCGCAACCGGCTCAGGCATGAACATCGAGCACTCCTTCCCCAAGAGCTGGTGGGGAGGCGCGAAGAACCAGGCCTACTGCGACCTCTACAACCTCATGCCCTGCGAGAGCAAGACAAACTCCAGCAAGAGCAACTACCCGATGGGCAAGACCTCCTCGACGACCTTCGACAACGGCGCCACGAAGATAGGCACCGGCGAGTGGGGCGTTAAGGTGTGGGAACCCGCCGACGAGTGGAAGGGCGACTTCGCGCGCGGCTATATGTACATGGCTACGTGCTACCAGACATACTCGTGGACTTCCGCCGGAGTGGACATCCTCTCCAACGGCGACTACCCCACGCTCCTCTCCAAGGCATCCTCGCTCTACATCCAGTGGGCAAAGGCCGACAAACCCTCTGCCGTGGAAATCACGCGCAACAACGCCGTGAGCAAGATACAGGGCAACCGCAACCCCTACGTTGATTTCCCCAACCTCATGGAATACGTGTGGGGCGACAGCGTGGACTACGCCTTCGACCCTGCCACCACCGTCCACGCCGAGGCATACAGCGGCGGCGACACCCCGACACCCACTGAAGACGAGATAGCCTCGTTTGTATTCACCGAGGGCGACTGCGGCTTCACCACCGAGACCGCCGCCTGTGAGGACGGCAAGTCGATATGGAACATCAACACCAAATACGGATGGGTGGGTTCAAGCTATTTCAACAACGCCATGACCGTGGGCGACGCAACCCTCGTTTCGCCCGAGATAGACCTCACCGGCTGCTCTTCGGCTTCCTTCAGCTTCGAGCACGCCGCCAACAAGATGAACGGCGCAGAGCCTTCCGCCAAGTTCTCCGTGGAGATCCGCTGCGAGGGCAGCACCGCCACCGTTGAGAGCGGCAACATAACATGGCCCAAGGGAACGGTGTGGACGTACAACAACTCCGGCGACGTTTCGCTCAACGCCTACGCCGGAAAGAAGATACAGATAGCCTTCCACTACACCGGCGACACCGAGTCGGCAGGAACGTGGGAGATAAAGAACCTCTACGTCAAAGGCAC